>NZ_RXPT01000029.1:0-34738 GCF_003965585.1 Enterobacter sp. WCHEn045836 | reverse complement strand
CAATTAAGTGAAGAGGCCATCCGAAAGGATGGCCTTTTTGCGTTTCCAGACTGCACAAACTATTCCCCCACAACCCGCTGTTTATACGGTAAACTACCTGCGTTTTTGCATCAGGATAGCGCCTATGAACCACTCCCTTAAGCCCTGGAATACCTTTGGTATTCAACGGAATGCTAATCAAATTGTACGCGCCGATACGGCCCAGCAACTGCTGGATGCATGGCAAAGCGCAACAGAAAACAACGAACCCGTACTGATTCTGGGCGAAGGCAGTAATGTCCTGTTTCTCGATGATTTTGCCGGGACGGTCATTATTAACCGCATCATGGGAATTGATGTCGAAGAGTGTGCCGATAGCTGGCGTTTGCACGTAGGTGCTGGCGAAAACTGGCATCAACTGGTGCAATATACCCTCGAAAACGGGATGCCGGGGCTGGAAAACCTGGCTCTCATCCCGGGCTGCGCGGGATCATCACCTATTCAAAATATCGGTGCGTATGGCATTGAACTCAAACACGTGTGTGACTATGTCGACTGCATTGAGCTGGCGACCGGTACGGCCCAGCGTTTAACGGCAGAGCAGTGCCGTTTTGGCTATCGTGACAGCATTTTCAAACACGAATATCAGGATCGCTACGTTATTGTCGCCGTAGGCCTGCGTTTGTCTAAAACCTGGCAGCCGGTGCTGACCTATGGTGATTTAACGCGTCTCGATCCGGCAACCGTGACCCCGCGCGATGTGTTTGACTCGGTTTGCCACATGCGAATGACCAAACTGCCCGATCCCAAAGTAAACGGAAATGCTGGCAGTTTCTTCAAAAACCCCGTGATAAGCAGCGAAAATGCAAAAGCATTGCTGGCGGGATGGCCTTCAGCACCCCATTACCCGCAGGCGGATGGCAACGTCAAGCTGGCCGCAGGGTGGCTTATCGATCAATGCCAGCTAAAAGGCACAGCTGTAGGTGGCGCGGCAGTTCACCGCCAACAGGCACTGGTGCTGATTAATCAACACGATGCGACCAGTGACGATGTCGTGCAACTGGCGCATCAGGTGCGTCAGAAAGTGGGAGAAAAATTTAACGTCTGGCTGGAGCCGGAAGTCCGCTTCATAGGTCGTACGGGTGAAGTGAATGCCGTGGAGGTCATCGCGTGAAGGACAATACCATCCCGTTAACCCTGATTGGCATCCTTGCCGATGGTGAGTTTCATTCAGGGGAACAATTAGGTGAGCAGCTGGGTATGAGCCGTGCTGCCATTAATAAACATATTCAGACCCTCCGCGACTGGGGGGTTGATGTCTTCACCGTGCCCGGAAAAGGCTACAGTCTGCCTGAGCCCATTCAGCTTCTGAATGAAGAGCTCATCCGCAGCCAGATAGGGCATGGCAACGTGGCCGTATTGCCGGTAATCGATTCGACAAACCAGTACCTTCTGGAACGGATAAGCGAACTGGCATCAGGGGATGCCTGCGTTGCAGAGTACCAGCAGGCCGGGCGTGGTCGCCGTGGGCGCAAGTGGTTTTCACCGTTTGGCGCTAATCTCTATCTTTCCATGTACTGGCGCCTTGATCAGGGCCCTGCTGCCGCCGTAGGCCTCAGTCTGGTGATCGGGATTGTGATGGCGGAAGTTCTGCACGAACTTGGCGCGGATAAAGTACGGGTTAAATGGCCGAACGACCTCTACCTGAACGATCGTAAGCTTGCTGGTATCCTGGTCGAACTGACGGGAAAAACAGGCGATGCTGCGCAAATTGTCATTGGTGCCGGTCTCAACATGGTGATGCGAAATGTGCAAAGCGATGTGGTGAATCAGGCGTGGACCAATCTTCAGGAAGCGGGGATCACCATCGATCGCAACACGCTTGCCGTGCGTATGATTAAAGAGCTGCGTACCTCTCTGTCTCTCTTTGAACAAGAAGGGCTGGCATCGTTTCTGTCTCGTTGGGAAAAACTCGATAACTTTATCAACCGACCGGTGAAACTGCTGATTGGCGATAAAGAGATCTACGGTATCTCCCGCGGCATTGATGCGCAGGGCGCCCTGCTTCTGGAGCAGGATGGCGTCATCAAGCCCTGGGTAGGCGGTGAGATCTCCCTGCGCAGCGCGGAATAACCGGACTGAGTGAATGATGCGAAAATCTGTCTGCGCCACACTGGTCGTGATGAGTCTGCTGGTCTCTCCACTCTCTCATGCCGGTCAGGCCTGGGAGAGTTATAAAGCACGCTTCTTCAAACCGGAAGGACGCATTGTCGATACCGGCAATGGCAGCGTTTCGCATACCGAAGGTCAGGGATTCGCCATGCTGATGGCGGTGGCCAACGACGATAAAACCACGTTCGATACGCTCTGGAAGTGGACCGACAACACCCTTAAGAATAAACACAACGGTCTTTATTACTGGCGCTATAACCCCGCGGAAACTGACCCGGTCGCTGACAAAAATAACGCTTCCGATGGCGATGTACTGATTGCCTGGGCACTGTTAAAAGCGAACGCGCGCTGGCATGACCAACGCTACATCCGTGCGTCGGATGCCATCACGAAGGCGCTGGTTTCCCACAACGTCATCCGGTATGCGGGTTATCGCGTCATGTTGCCGGGCGTTCAAGGATTTAAGCTGGACAACGAGGTGGTGCTCAACCCCTCTTATTTCATTTTCCCGGCCTGGCAGGCGTTTGCCGAACGCAGTCATTTGCCGGTCTGGCGTGAATTGATGAAGGACGGGCAACAGCTACTGGCCCAAATGGGGTCGGGTAAAGCCGGGTTGCCCACGGACTGGGTCTCGCTGGACGCGAAAGGGAAGCTGGTACCCGCCAGTGCCTGGCCGCCACGTATGAGCTATGACGCCATCCGCATTCCGCTGTACGTCGCCTGGGCTGATAAAAAAAGCCCGCTGCTGACACCGTGGCGGACCTGGTTCGGCCAGTTCCCACGGGAACACACTCCCGCGTGGGTTAACGTCACCACGAATGAATATGCCCCCTATATGATGGCAGGCGGTCTGCTGGCTGTAAGGGATTTAACGATGGGGCAGTCAACCGGCGAACCCGAAATTACCCCCGAAGATGACTATTATTCCGCGAGCCTGAAGATGCTCGTCTGGCTCGCGGAACAATAATTCCCCCTCCCCAATGGGAAGAGGGTCGGTAGAACTTACTGCGGATAAGGGACCCAGTCTCCGCCGTTCAGGCGAACGTACGGTTTGTTCTGGTACTGAATCACGACCGCGTTAGCGTTCTCAGAGACTTCAGCGGTTTGCGGTAGATTGCTGGTGAGCTGATCCCAGTTCACGCTATCTTCCACAAACAGCTTACCATCGACCGCGCGGGCCACAAGTTCTGAGATCGCCAGATAGCTGGTTGGCTGAGTGATCTCAATTGGCGCGCCCTGATGCGGTGCCTTCATGCCAAAGAATTTAATCCCGGCAGGCACGTTGGTAATGGACGGGCTGGGGATATCGCGCAGACCGGATACCTGCATTCTGTCGCCTTTTAGCGCCCCACCGTGTTCTGGAACGACAACCACCATCACTTTACGGCCTGATTTTTCCAGTTCAGTGAAGAACGCATCCAGCTCATCAAAGAACTTTTGCGCACGCACTTTGTAATCTGCGGTTTTGCTCACGCCAGGGAAGTGGTTACCGTCGTGAAGCGGCAGGGTGTTATAGAACGTCGCGCTGCGCGGATTGCTGTCTTTTTCGATGGTTTGCAGCCAGCGCTGTAGCACGGCGGTATCGTCATAGACAGGTGAACCGTCAAAGCCCAACAGCGTAACCGGCAGACCGGTTTGATCCATCAGCGGTGCCTGCATACCCCCTTGTTCACGTACCTCTTTCAGGAAGTTACCGAACTGGCCGTTATGCCCCAGCATCAGGTGCTGCGTAAAGCCCAGTTTTGCCAGGTTATCGAACAGATAACACTGGTTGCCCGCGGGTTGATACAGATTCTTATGCGATGGCTGACCGCAGCTTGCACGCAGCAGACGAATTGCCGCCGGACCGCTGTACGAGGTGGCAGAGTTAAAGTCTTTAAACTGGATATCGAAATGCGACCAGAGCGGGTGCGACATTAAACCAGCCGCGTCAACATCAGCCCAGGAGAGGGAACAGATGTTGATCACCAGCAGTTCAAACGGCTGGGCATCCGCCGGGAGCGCATCCGGGAATTTAGTCTGACGCTTATCTTCCGCCGTGTAGAAGCTGGAAAGCCAGGCGTTCAGGTTGGTTGAGGTCGGCGGCGCGGTCTGCGCTGGAATATCACCCACCACCGGCGTATCGCCTGCCGTGGTGACGGTTGCTGCCGCACTCCCGCCGGTAGTGGTCACCGTGCTGGTCGGTTGACCGGCTGGCCACAGGGAGAAACTTGGTCCTGCCAGCGTCAGAACGTTCAGCCAGATCATAATGGCGACGACAAACACCGTGACGCGGATCCACTGTGACAGAAACAGCCAGGCAACCAGCAGCACGAAGATCGCGCCAATCATCTGCCAGTTAATAAAGCGCTCGGTCAGGTCGAGCATATAGCTGGCGCTAAACCCCGCCACCTGAGAACCCTGGCTCATGATGCTGTCCGGCCCCGGTAGCCAGGTATCATGCCAGAACAGCGCAAAGCCCACGGGGATGGCAATCCAGTGACGTAAGCGATGCAGCCTGATGTTCGGCAGCGGCATCAACAGGAAGGCCATAAACACCAGGTTGAGCAGAGGATGGAAGTTGAGATAACCAGCCCACAGCAGACCAAACTTCACCAGAAAGTAGAAGTTCCAGCCAGAAAGGCCGCGCCAGTATTGCCAGAGCGGCGAAGGTGACGAAGCGGTATAAGTAGAATTAGTCATGTTTTCGGTCTGCCTTGACGTGTGATGCCCGTGTCAGTGTTCCGGCTGGTTTGACATAGCGAGGTTTGCCAAACACCACTCTGGACGTATCGCGAATACGGCGCAGTGAATGGCGTGCATAGTAACCAAGCGGGAAAAAGATCAGCGCACAGAATACGATCAGTTGAATGATATCGCTGATATTCATGATGGTGCGTTCTCCCCATTCTCAGTTAATAAGCGAAGGGGTTCCGGAACCCGACGCCAGACATGGCCGTCATGCCTTGCATTGAGGATCGGTTTTAAATCGCTCGCCGCAGGGAGCGGTTTAACCCAGTTTTCAGGCGCAAGGGTGCGCATCTGCACCAGCTCAGCGCTGATCAGATTGTCTTCGAACCAAATCATACGGTTCGAGAAAATATCCCCGGTAGGCAGGGGGAAGATATGGTTCAGCGCGGTATCGAGATCGTTCACCCGACAAAAGGACAAAAACAGCACCAGACGGTTGTCGCCAATCGTCATGATGTCCCCGGTACGGTTAGGACGACATAAAGTGAGCGCCTGTTCAACGCGGATCCCCGGCACAGGACGCAGGGCAACCATTACCCCTTTCCCGTCTGCAGGAAGTAGCGTGTTGTTCATCATGTTACCAACGGCATCACAGAAGGTATCCCATTTCTGGTAACCGCGCAGTTTCATTGGCTGGGTCATGGAAAGCAGCGTGGAAATATCTTCCGGTACGTGGCGGTTGAACTGCTGACCCTGCACACTTTCGATGAGCGTCAGGCAGCGTGAGAGTGGGGCATTCCACGGGATCACCATGTTTGCGCCACAGCCCAAAAGCAGACGCTCATCGGTGGCACGCAGGCTGGTATTGTTTTCGCGTACCACTATTTTTAACGCACTGCCGCGCTGACGACGTAAGGTATGAATTTGTCTTGCCAGCGTTTCAATCTGGTTATTCTGCATCAGCGAGAAAACCAGGGTGGCCGCCTGCGTCGTGCGGGCTTCATGAAAAAGCGCTTCATTGGAGTCAAACAGCGACCAGTTTTCAGACAGCGCGGGCGCGCCTTCCAGCACCGCGATATGGCTCAGGATCCGTTTTTCATCGCTGCGCGGTTGCACCACGGTTTCTTCTTGCTGGGCAAGGTGCCACTCACCGTCAATATGGTTAAGCGTAAGCTGTTGTCGGGCGCTCACCCCTTTTTCATTACACCAGAATGCAATATCGTAGAGATAGCTCCCCGCCTGGTCGCGAAGACTTGCCAGGCCGAAAAGAGATCGATATTCACCCATTAAAAGTGAGAACAGCTTATCGTTATTACTGCCGGGATTGATTATCAATAGCGTGCAATTTTGAAATCTTGCCCATTTATTGATTTTTTCCAGCCACTGCAGCAGTTTTTCTGCAGGGATATTTTGCAGGGCGTTATGTGAACATTTAAGAATCAATAAATAGTGATCCGGATCGATGGAGCACTGAATGTCGCGGGACAAAAAGTATAGACTATCTGCTTCTGAGGGCATGGAAAATAATCGCACCGTCTGTGGACCGCGGTCACGTTCCAGGGTGATAATTTTGTTGGGATCGTCGCCCATGCTAATGACCGCCACCCGGGCATCCTTGTTCTGGGCGGAAATTGTCTGGTTTACCAGACTGATAGCATCTTCATTGCGATCCGAATTAATCCACCAGACCCCTCCGACTGGCATGTGGCGCAATTCGTCCCATAATGACTGGATGCCAATAGAAAATATGGAGTCCACGGTGTCCCTCTTTTCGTCTAATTTATCTGTATATCAGTTTACTAGCGAAAGCGTAGAAATAAACCTAACATTGAAATTAAAGAGCATCAGATTTAGCATGTAAATGAAATTTCACCGGGCAGGAAGCCTCGCTACTTCTGAACGTGCGAAGATACTCAAAGGGATGGAAAAAAATGGATAATAATGAACCCGGAACCCCAGTCGATTCGACCCTGGGTTACACATTCCAAAACGATTTTCTGGCGCTGACGCAGGCCTTTTCTTTACCTGAAATAGATTACACCGATATTTCCCAGCGGGAACAGTTGGCCGCGGCTATTAAACGTTGGCCGTTATTAGCTGAATTTACCCAACAACAATAAGGGAGCCATTGATGGCCATACTCGGATTACAGGGCGTCCGTGGTGGAGTGGGTACAACATCCGTTACCGCGGCGCTGGCGTGGTCATTACAGCTTTTAGGTGAATCGGTGCTGGTAATTGATGCCTGCTCCGACAATTTGCTACGTATGTCATTTAACGTCGACTTTACCCGTACCGAGGGTTGGGCCCGCGCGTTGCTTGATGATAAAGACTGGCGTGATGCGGGTCTGCGTTACACCTCCCAGCTTGATTTACTGCCGTTTGGTCAACTGACCACGACGGAACGTGAAAACGAAGCAGCGTATCAACGCTTATTTTCACAATTCACGCTCGCGCTGCAGAGTCTGAAAGAAAAAGGCCATTATCAGTGGATCCTGCTGGATCTGCCACACGGCGCCGGCACGCTGACCCGACAGTTGATTGCACAATGTGACCATGTACTCTCCATTGTGAATGTCGATGCAAATTGCCATATCCGTTTGCATCAGCAAGGGTTGCCGCAGAATAGCCATATCCTGATCAACGATTTACGTATTGGCAGCCAGATCCAGGACGATCTGTATCAGGTTTGGCTGCAAAGCCAGCGCCGCCTGTTGCCGATTGTGATCCATCGTGATGAAGGCATGGCGGAATGTCTCGCCTCCAAACAGCCACTCGGCGAGTACCGCAGCGATTCACTGGCGGCAGAAGAGATCCTGACGCTGGCAAACTGGTGTCTGCTGCACTTCGCCAATGGGGCGGAACCTGCCAGGAGTACGGTATGAGCCGACTCTCCAGCTGGTTACTCATCCCACCGGTCAGTTCGCGCTTAAGCGACCATTACCGGCATTTTCGCCGACATGGCGCGTCGGCGTTTAGCGCCGCGTTCGGCTGTTTCTGGATGATTCTGGCCTGGATGTTCATTCCCCTGGAGCACCCTCGCTGGCAGCGCATTCGTGCGCGACACAGTGAATTGTATCCGCACATTAATCCTGACCGGCCCCGGCCTTTAGATCCGGCACGTTACATTATTCAGGCGATCTGGCTGGTGGTCACCTCTGCGCGTCATGAAAAAAAGACCCCGCACTGGCGTAGTTTCAGCCGGGTCCAGCTTTTACGTGAACGCTATCATCAGTGGCTGGACAGACTGCCTGCCCGCGTGGGCGATAAGACCAGCCATCTGGATAACCATAAGGAGCTCGGGCATCTGCACCCGGGCTTACGGCGTTTTATTCTGGGCGTGATCGTTGTCTTCTCGCTCATTCTGGCGCTGGTCTGTATCACGCAACCCTTTAACCCGCTGGCGCAGTTCACCTTCCTGATCCTGCTGTGGGGCGTGGCGCTGCTGGTGCGGCGTATACCGGGGCGTTTCTCCGCTCTGATGCTGATTGTGTTGTCGCTGACCGTCTCCTGCCGCTATATCTGGTGGCGTTATACCTCAACGCTGAACTGGGACGACCCGGTTAGTCTGATATGCGGTCTGGTGCTGCTGTTTGCAGAAACCTACGCCTGGATCGTGCTGGTGCTGGGCTATTTCCAGGTGATCTGGCCGCTCAACCGCCAACCAGTTCCGCTGCCAAAAGATACGTCGACGTGGCCGACTGTCGATCTCTTTGTGCCGACCTATAACGAAGACCTGAGCGTGGTGAAAAATACCATTTATGCCGCGCTGGGCATCGACTGGCCCAAAGATAAGCTCAAAATCTGGATCCTGGATGACGGCGGTCGCGCCGCGTTCCGTCAGTTCGCAGAAGAGGTGGGCGTTGAGTATATCGCCCGTATCTCGCACGAGCATGCCAAAGCCGGGAACATCAACAACGCGCTGAAGTATGCAACAGGGGAGTTTGTCTCTATCTTTGACTGCGACCACGTGCCGACGCGCTCGTTCCTGCAGATGACGATGGGCTGGTTCCTGAAAGAGAAGGAGCTGGCGATGATGCAGACGCCACACCATTTCTTCTCACCGGATCCGTTTGAACGTAACCTTGGTCGTTTCCGTAAAACCCCGAACGAAGGCACCCTGTTCTATGGTCTGGT
This sequence comes from Enterobacter sp. WCHEn045836, assembly GCF_003965585.1. Taxonomy (NCBI): domain Bacteria; kingdom Pseudomonadati; phylum Pseudomonadota; class Gammaproteobacteria; order Enterobacterales; family Enterobacteriaceae; genus Enterobacter; species Enterobacter sp. WCHEn045836. The sequence goes on along the minus strand of NZ_RXPT01000029.1, from coordinate 25,781 downwards.
GCAGGATGGCAACGACATGTGGGATGCGACCTTCTTCTGCGGTTCCTGTGCGGTTATCCGCCGTAAACCGCTGGATGAAATTGGCGGTATCGCGGTTGAAACGGTCACTGAAGATGCGCACACCTCGCTGCGCTTGCATCGCCGCGGCTATACCTCGGCCTATATGCGTATCCCTCAGGCGGCCGGTCTGGCGACGGAGTCACTGTCGGCGCATATCGGCCAGCGTATTCGCTGGGCGCGCGGCATGGTGCAGATTTTCCGTCTTGATAACCCGCTGCTGGGTAAAGGCCTCAAGCTGGCGCAACGTCTGTGCTACGTCAACGCCATGTTCCACTTCTTATCCGGTATCCCGCGGCTGATCTTCCTGACCGCGCCGCTGGCGTTCCTGCTTCTTCACGCCTATATCATCTACGCACCGGCCCTGATGATTGCGCTGTTTGTTCTGCCGCACATGATCCACGCGAGCCTGACGAACTCGAAGATTCAGGGGAAGTATCGCCATTCGTTCTGGAGTGAAATCTACGAAACGGTGCTGGCCTGGTATATCGCGCCGCCGACAATGGTGGCGCTGATTAACCCGCATAAAGGCAAATTCAACGTCACTGCGAAGGGTGGCCTGGTGGAAGAAGAGTATGTCGACTGGGTGATCTCCCGTCCGTACATCTTCCTGGTGCTGCTGAACATTGTGGGCGTGATTGCCGGTATCTGGCGCTACTTCTACGGTCCGGAAAACGAGATCCTGACGGTGTTCGTCAGTATGGCATGGGTATTCTACAACCTGATTATTCTCGGCGGTGCGGTGGCAGTATCGGTGGAGAGCAAGCAGGTACGTCGCGCACATCGCGTTGAAATCAGCATGCCTGCGGCGATAGCCCGTGAAGATGGCCATCTCTTCTCCTGTACCGTACACGACTTCTCCGACGGTGGTCTGGGTATCAAAATCAACGGTCAGGCGAAGGTACTGGAAGGGCAGAAGGTCAACCTGCTGCTTAAGCGCGGCCAGCAGGAGTATGTCTTCCCGACACAGGTTGTGCGTGTGGCAGGCAATGAAGTGGGTCTGCAGCTGATGCCGCTGACCAGGAAGCAACATATTGATTTTGTGCAGTGTACGTTTGCCCGCGCGGATACGTGGGCTCTCTGGCAGGACAGCTTCCCGGAAGATAAACCTCTGGAAAGCCTGCTGGATATTCTGAAGCTGGGGTTCCGTGGCTATCGTCACCTTGCAGAATTTGCCCCGTCGTCGGTGAAAATAATTTTCCGGTCACTTACTTCGCTGGTTTCCTGGGTCGTGTCGTTCATTCCTCGTCGTCCTGAGCGGGATGAGGCGAAGCAGGCGGACCCGGTTATGGCTCAACAATGATGATAACGCGATGAAAACAAAACTTTCCTGGTTATGTGCAGTGGCAATGGGGATGAGTACGCTCCCCGCAACAATGGCTAACGCAGCGCCTGATAACGTCGCGGCCACGCCAGCTCCTACGGTGCCTGTGGTTGCGCAAGCGACCGAACCGGTTGTCACGGCGGCACCCGGGCAGACAGAAAACCTGGTGCCCAACCAGCCGACAGCGGGCAACACCTTGCCGGCAGATACGCAGGTTGTGGGGCAGGTGATGCCGGGCGTGCGGGGCGCTAACGCGCCGGTTGTCGCGGAGAATGCGCCGTCGCGAGACGTGAAGCTCAGCTTTGCGCAGATTGCGCCGCCTCCGGGCAGCATGGTGCTGCGCGGCGTTAACCCTGACGGCGGTATCGAGTTTGGCATGCGCAGCGATGAGGTTGTCTCTAACGCGGTGCTGAATCTCGAATATACCCCGTCGCCATCGCTGTTGCCGACGCAGTCTCAGCTGAAGGTCTACCTCAATGATGAGTTGATGGACGTTCTGCCGGTCACCAAAGAGCAGTTGGGCAAGAAAACCCTGGCGCAGGTGCCGATCAACCCGCTGTTTATCACCGACTTTAACCGTATCCGTCTGGAATTTGTGGGCCACTACCGTGACGTCTGCGAAAACCCGGCCAGCAACACGCTGTGGATGGATATCGGGCGTAACTCATCGCTGCAGATGACCTACCAGTCTCTGGCGCTGAAAAACGATCTCTCAGCGTTCCCGGTGCCGTTCTTCGATCCGCGCGATAACCGTCCGCTCACCCTGCCGATGGTCTTTGCCTCCTCTCCGGATGTGACGGAACAACGCGCGGCGACCATTGTGGCCTCCTGGTTCGGCTCCCGTTCCGGCTGGCGCGGGCAGAACTTCCCGGTCATGTACGACAAAATCCCTGACAGAAATGCCATCATCTTCGCCACCAATGCGAAGCGTCCTGCATTCCTGCGCGAGCACCCGGCCGTCAAAGCCCCGACCATTGAGATGATTAGCCACCCGGATAACCCGTATGTGAAGCTGCTGGTGGTCTTTGGCCGTGACGAAAAAGACCTGGTGCAGGCGGCAAAAGCGATTGCGCAGGGGAATATCCTGTTCCGCGGCAGCAGCGTGGTGGTCGATGAGGTCAAGCCGCTGCTGGCACGTAAACCGTATGACGCACCAAACTGGGTGCGTACCGACCGGGCAGTGACCTTCGGTGAGCTGAAAACCTACGAAGAGCAGCTGCAGGCGACGGGGCTTGAGCCATCGCCTATCAGCCTGTCGCTGAACCTGCCGCCGGACCTGTATCTGCTGCGGACCAACGGCATTGATATCAACCTGAACTACCGTTACACCGCGCCGTCAACCAAAGACAGCTCGCGCATGGATATCAGCCTGAACAACCAGTTCCTGCAATCCTTTAGCCTGACCAGCACCCAGGACACTAACCGGCTGATGCTCCGTCTGCCGGTATTGCAGGGGCTGCTGGATGGTAAGACCGATGTCTCTATCCCGGCGCTGAAGCTCGGGGCGATAAACCAGTTGCGCTTTAATTTCCAGTACATGAACCCACTGCCTGGCGGTTCGGTGGACAACTGCATCACCTTCCAGCAGGTGCAGAACCACGTCGTGATTGGCGATGAGTCGACCATCGACTTCTCGAAGTACTATCACTTCCTCGCGATGCCGGATCTGCGGGCATTTGCCAATGCGGGCTTCCCGTTCAGCCGCATGGCGGACCTGTCTGAATCCATTGTTGTGATGCCAAAAGCGCCAAACGAAGAGCAGGTGACCACCCTGCTGGACACCATGGCGACCGTGGGCGCGCAAACGGGCCTGCCGGCGATTAACGTCACGTTGACTGACGATGGTGCGCAAATCCAGAACAAAGATGCAGACATCATGGTGATCGGGACCATCCCGGATAAGCTCAAAGATGAGAAGCGTGTCGATCTGCTGGTTCAGGCTGCTCAGTCCTGGGTTAACACGCCGCTGCGTCAGACCCAGTTCCCGAGCATCATGCCGGATATCAACGATCGTAAAGCCAGCGCGCAAACGGCGGTAACGTCTCAGGGCGCGATGGCGGCCGTGGTCGGTTTCCAGTCACCGTACAACGATCAGCGTAGCGTCATTGCCCTGCTGGCAGACAGCCCGCGCGGCTATGAACTGCTCAACAGCGCGATGAACGACAGCGGTAAACGTGCCTCCATGTTCGGTTCTGTCTCGGTGATCCGTGAGTCGGGCGTCAACAGCCTGCGCGTGGGCGATGTGTACTATGTAGGCCATCTGCCATGGTTCGAACGTCTGTGGTATGCGCTCTCTAACCATCCGGTTCTGCTGGCTATCCTGGCCGCCGTCAGCGTGGTGTTGCTGGCCTGGGTGCTGTGGCGTCTGCTGCGAATCATCAGCCGTCGTCGCCTGAATCCGGATCATGAGTAAGATGTGATGAAAGCCTTTCGCTGGTGTGTAGTCGGATTGATGCTGGCGGCGACGCCTCTTCGTGCCGCCTGCACCTGGCCTGCCTGGGAGCAGTTTAAACAGGATTACATCAGCGAGGGCGGGCGGGTCATTGACCCCAGTGACACGCGTAAAATCACCACCTCGGAAGGGCAAAGTTACGCGCTGTTCTTTGCCCTGGCCGCGAATGACCGTAAAGCGTTCGACCAGGTGCTGGCATGGACGCGGGATAATCTTGCCGGTGGGCATCTCGACGACACGCTCCCCGCCTGGCTATGGGGACAGAAAGACAAAGAGAACTGGGCGGTCATCGACACCAATTCCGCCTCGGATGCCGATGTCTGGATTGCCTGGTCACTGCTTGAAGCGGGCCGGTTATGGAAAGACGCCGACTACACCCGCACGGGTAAGGCGCTACTCAAACGCATTGCCCGCGAGGAAGTGGTGAAAGTACCCGGTCTTGGCCTGATGTTGCTCCCGGGTAAAGTGGGTTTTGCCGATGAAAACGCCTGGCGTTTTAACCCCAGCTATCTTCCGCCTCAGCTGGCGAGCTATTTCACGCGTTTTGGTGCCCCGTGGACTACCCTGCGTGAAACCAATCTGCGCTTGCTGCTGGAGAGTGCGCCAAAAGGCTTTTCGCCGGACTGGGTGCAATACCAGAAAAACAAAGGCTGGCGGTTAAAGCAGGATCCGCCGCTGGTGGGAGGATACGATGCTATCCGAGTCTATCTTTGGGTGGGGATGATGAGCGATAACGATCCCCAGAAAGCCCGGCTACTGGCACGTTTCCAGCCGATGGCCGCCACGACAATAAAACAGGGTGTTCCGCCGGAGAAAGTGGATGTGGCGAGCGGGAAACGCACGGGCAATGGCCCGGTCGGCTTCTCTGCTGCCATGCTGCCTTTTTTACAGCAGCGTGACGCGCAGGCCGTTCAGCGTCAGCGTGTGGCTGACCATTTTCCCGGTAACAATGCCTATTACAGTTATGTACTGACTCTCTTTGGACAAGGATGGGATCAGCATCGTTTTCGCTTCACCACAAAAGGTGAATTAATACCGGATTGGGGCCAGGAATGCGCAAGTTCACAGTAAATCTACTCAGTTTATCGCTTGGCCTGGCGCTGATGCCGCTGGCTCAGGCCGTCAACTCCCCGCAGCAGCAACAACTGCTGGAACAGGTGCGCCTGGGGGAATCGACGCAGCGTGAGGATTTGGTGCGTCAGTCGCTCTATCGTCTTGAGCTGATTGACCCCAACAACCCTGACGTTATTGCCGCGCGTTTTCGCTATCTGCTTCGTCAGGGCGATAATGCCGGTGCGCAAAAAGAGCTGGATCGACTGAAAGGGATCGCACCCGGTTCCAGTGCGTATCAGTCCTCACGCAATACCATGCTGCTTTCCACGCCGGATGGCCGCCAGCAGTTACAGCAGGCCCGCTTACTCGCCACGACGGGTCACACCCAGGAGGCGATTGCCGCCTATGACAAGCTGTTCGACGGCAACCCGCCGGGCGGCGATGTGGCGACGGAATACTGGAATGTGGTGGCGAAAGATCCTGCCCGCCGCAATGCGGCCATTAATCAGCTGAAGAAGATTAACAGCAGCAGTCCTGGCAATACGCAACTGCAGTCGACGCTGGCCCAGCTGCTGTTCCAGACCGGACGCCGTGATGAAGGGTTTGCGGTGCTGCAGGAGATGGCCAAATCCAGCAATGGCCGCAGCCAGGCGTCGGATATGTGGTATGAGCAGATCAAAGACCAGCCGGTCAGCAGCGCCAGCGTCTCTGCGCTGCAAAAATACCTGAGCGTATTCAGTGACGGCGAGAACGTAGCGGCAGCGCGTTCACAGCTTGAAGCGCAGCAGAAACAGCTCGCCGACCCCACCTTCCGTGCCAAAGCGCAAGGCCTGGCGGCGGTAAATGCCGGGCAGGGTGATAAGGCGGTGGCGGAGCTGCAAAAGGCGGTCAGCGCAAACCACGCTGACAGCGAAGCCGTTGGTGCGCTGGGTCAGGCTTATTCCCAGAAAGGCGACCGCGCTCGCGCGGTGGCACAGTTTGAAAAGGCGATCGCCCTCGATCCGCAGAGCGATAATCGCGGTAAATGGGACAGTTTGCTGAAGGTGAACCGCTACTGGCTGCTGATCCAGCAGGGGGATGCGGCGCTGAAAGCGAATAATCCGGCTCAGGCGGAACGCTACTATCAGCAGGCGCGCAATATCGACAATAGCGACAGTTATGCGGTGCTGGGGCTGGGTGATGCCGCAGCGGCGCGTAAAGATAACGAAGCGGCCGAGCGCTATTATCGCCAGGCGTTGCGTATGGACAGCGGTAACAGCAACGCGGTTCGCGGGCTGGCCAATATTTATCGTGCCCAGTCGCCAGAGAAAGCCTCGCAGTTTATCCAGTCGCTCTCCGCCAGCCAGCGTCGCAGCATCGATGATATTGAACGTAGCCTGACCAACGAACAGCTCTCCGCGCAGGCTGAGCAGCTGGAGAACCAGGGCAAATACGCTCAAGCCGCCGAGATTCAGCGCCGTCGTCTGGCGCTCTCCCCAGGCGACGTGTGGATCACCTATCGTCTGTCGCGCGATCTCTACAGCGCAGGCCAGCGCAGCCAGGCGGATACCCTGATGCGTCAGCTTGCCAGCCAGAAACCGACCGACCCGGACCAGGTGTATGCTAACGGGCTCTATCTTTCCGGAAACGATCAGGATCGCGCCGCGCTGGCCCATCTGGAGACGCTGCCGCGTAGCCAGTGGAACGGCAATATTCAGGAGCTCGCCGATCGTCTGCAAAGCAATCAGGTGCTTGAAACCGCCAACCGCCTGCGCGACAGCGGCAAAGAGCAGGAGGCGGAAAATCTTCTGCGTCAGCAACCTGCCTCCACCCGTATCGACTTAACCCTGGCGGACTGGGCGCAGCAGCGTGGCGATCTCAACGCGGCGAAAACGGCTTACAGCGGCGTGCTGCAGCGTGAGCCGCAAAACGAAGATGCGATCCTCGGTCTGACTGAAATCTACAGCGCGCAGGGCGACAAGGCCGCTGCACGCGCCGAGCTGGCGAAACTGCCTGCGGCGCAAAACGGTCAGCCGTTGTCGCTCAATATGCAGCGCCGCATCGCGATGGCGCAGGCGGGGCTGGGTGATTCTGCTGCCGCCGCGCAGACGTTTGACAAGATCATTCCGCAGGCTAAATCGCAGCCTGCATCGATGGAAAACGCGCTGGTGCTGCGTGATGCGGCCCGTTTTCAGGCGCAAAACGGCCAGCCTCAGCAGGCGCTGGAGACCTATAAAGATGCGATGGTCTCCTCGGGTATTACCACCACCCGTCCGGCCGATAATGACAGCTTTACGCGCCTGACGCGTAACGATGAAAAAGATGACTGGCTGAAACGCGGCGTGCGTAGCGATGCCGGTGATTTATACCGCCAGCAGGATCTTAACGTCACACTGCAGCACGATTACTGGGGCTCCAGCGGCACGGGCGGCTACTCCGATCTGAAAGCCCACACCACCATGCTGCAGGTGGATGCGCCGCTCTCTGATGGGCGGATGTTCTTCCGCAGCGATCTGGTCAATATGGATGCCGGTTCGTTTGCCACCAACAACGGCACCTACGATCCCAAATGGGGTACCTGTGCCGAAACGCCGTGCCGCGGCAACACCAACCAGACGTCAAATGGCGCAAGCGTGGCCGTGGGCTGGCAGAATAAAACCTGGGCATGGGATATCGGCACCACGCCGATGGGCTTTGACGTCGTCGACGTGGTGGGCGGCGTCAGTTACAGCAGCGATCTCGGTCCGATCGGCTATACCGTTAACGCTCATCGTCGTCCGATCTCCAGCTCGCTGCTGGCCTTCGCCGGGCAAAAAGATACCAACACCGGCACCACCTGGGGCGGCGTGCGCGCTACCGGTGGTGGCGTGAGCATAAGCTATGACAAAGGTGAGGCGAATGGCATCTGGTCAAGCCTGAACGCGGAATCGCTGACGGGCAAAAATGTGGAAGATAACTGGCGCGTCCGCTGGATGACCGGTTACTACTACAAGCTCATTAATAAAAACAACGAGCGCCTGACGGTCGGCGTCTCCAATATGCTCTGGCACTACGACAAAGATCTGAGTGGCTATACCCTGGGTCAGGGGGGGTATTACAGTCCGCAGGAGTATGTCTCCTTCGCGCTGCCGGTGACCTGGCGTAAACGCACGGAGAACTGGTCCTGGGAGCTGGGCGGGTCTGTATCCTGGTCTCACTCTAAAACCAACGATGTGCTGCGCTATCCGATTCAGGGACTTATCCCTGTCGATGAGCCAGGCCGCTATACCGACAGAGGCGATATGGAAACCGGCAGCAGTTCTTCCGGCACCGGTTATACCGCGCGGGCCATTATCGAGCGCCGGGTAACGTCCAACTGGTTTGTTGGGCTGGGTGTGGACATTCAGGAAGCGAAAGACTATACCCCAAGCCATGCGCTGCTTTATGTTCGCTACTCCGCCGCAGGCTGGCAGGGCGATATGGACTTACCGCCGCAGCCGCTTATTCCGTATGCGGACTGGTAATCGGATTTAACTTAATCCATTTGTAAGTCTCTCTTAAAAGTGCAGCGATCGGGTATACTCAGGCGCGCCAGGTTTACACCCTGGTGCGCCCTGCGCTTCGAGTTCTGTGGAGAGTCATTTTGCGTGTCAGCCGTTCCTTAACGATCAAACAGATGGCGATGGTTTCTGCCGTCACAATGCTGTTTGTACTGCTATTTTGCGTAATTTTGCTGTTTCATTCCGTGCAGCAGAATCGCTATAACACGGCTACACAATTAGAAAGTATTGCCCGCTCGGTGCGTGGCCCGCTCTCTGCTTCGATTCTGAAAGGTGATATTCCCGAAGCGGAAACCATTTTAAAACGCATTCAGCCTGCGGGCGTCGTCAGCCGCGCAGACGTGGTGCTGCCTAACCAGTTCCAGGCGCTGCGGATGAGTTTTATCCCTGAACGTCCCGTCCCGATGATGGTGATGCGTCTGTTTGAGCTGCCGGTACAAATTTCGCTCCCCATCTACTCGCTTGAACGCCCTGCGAATCCGCAGCCGCTGGCTTATCTTGTCCTGCAGGCGGACTCGTATCGCATGTATAAGTTCGTCATGAGCTGGTTTATCACGTTAGTGACCACTTGCTTACTTATGACGCTGATCCTCAGCGTGGCGCTGACCTGGTGCATTAACCGGCTGATTGTTCATCCGCTGCGCCGTATCGCCCGGGAGCTAAACTCGCTTTCTCCCCAGGACCAGATGGGACATCAGCTTGAGCTACCGCGCCTTCATCATGACGATGAGATCGGCATGCTGGTGCGCAGCTACAACCTCAACCAGCAGCGCATTCAGCGTCAGCAGGATGAACTGAACAGTAGCGCCACCCGTTTCCCGGTGTCGGAGCTCCCCAATAAAGCGTTTCTGATGGCGATGCTGGAGCAGACCGTGGCCCGCCAGCAGACCACCGCGTTGATGGTCATCGCCTGTGAGACCCTGCAGGACACCGCTGGCGTGCTCAAGGAGAGCCAGCGTGAAATGCTGCTGCTGACGCTGGTGGAAAAGGTCAAATCTGTTCTTGCGCCGCGCATGGTGCTGACCCAGGTCAGCGGTTATGACCTGGTGGTGATTGCAAACGGCGTGAAAGAGCCGTGGCATGCCATCACACTAGGTCAGCAAGTACTCACTGTCATTAATGAGCGGCTGCCCATTCAGGGTATCCAGCTTCGCCCCAGCGCCAGTATTGGCATTGCGATGTTCTACGGCGATCTGACCGCAGAACAGCTTTATCGCCGCGCCTTCTCGGCGGCCTTTACCGCCCGCCGCAAAGGGAAAAACCAGATCCAGTTCTTCGACCCGGAACAGATGGAAAAGGCGCAGCAGCGTCTGACGGAAGAGAGCGACATCCTCACCGCGCTGGATAACCACCAGTTTGCCCTCTGGCTGCAGCCGCAGGTCAACTTGCTGACGGGTGAAGTAAAAAGCGCGGAAGCGTTGCTGCGTGTGCAACAGCCGGATGGCTCCTGGGAGCTACCGGAAGGGTTGATCGACCGCATCGAATCCTGCGGCCTGATGGTCACCGTCGGCTACTGGGTGCTTGAGGAGTCCTGCCGCCAGCTCGCCGCCTGGCAGGAGCGTGGCGTGAACCTGCCGCTGTCGGTCAATCTCTCTGCCCTGCAGCTGATGCATCCGACCATGGTCTCGGAGATGCTGGAGCTCATCAATCGCTACCGGATCCAGCCGGATACGCTGATTCTGGAAGTAACGGAAAGCCGCCGTATCGACGACCCTAATGAGGCGGTCGCGATACTGAAACCGCTGCGTAACGCCGGTATTCGCATTGCGCTGGATGATTTTGGCATGGGCTATGCCGGACTGCGTCAGCTCCAGCACATGAAAACGCTGCCGGTGGATGTTCTGAAAATCGACAAAGCGTTTGTGGAAGGGTTGCCGGAAGACAGCAGCATGGTGCAGGCCATTATCCAGATGGCGCGCAGCCTCAACCTGAATCTGATTGCCGAGGGCATCGAGACGGAAGCACAGCGCCGCTGGCTGGCTGACGCGGGTGTCGAGAAGGGCCAGGGCTTCCTGTTTGCCCGCGCCGTCCCGTCGGATGTCTTTGAACAGCGATACCTTTCAGGCGCTGGCAATAACGCAAAAGTGTAATTTTGTTGCTGGCTTGTGCGAGCCAGCTCAAAGTTCTTAACATTTGTGTTTCAAATTTGAACTGAGTTTATTTCTGTCCTGTTATGCGGGTGTTATTTTAGAGCCGCAGGTTAACCATAACCTTACAAAGCCTGTGGTTTTTCTTCCCAAGGACATTCTATGAAAACCTCACTCTTCAAAAGTCTTTACTTTCAGGTCCTGACAGCCATCGCAATCGGTATTTTACTGGGGCACTACTACCCTGAACTGGGCGCGCAAATGAAACCGCTTGGCGACGCGTTCGTTAAGCTCATTAAAATGGTTATCGCCCCGGTGATCTTCTGTACGGTAGTGACCGGTATCGCTGGCATGGAAAGCATGAAGGCGGTAGGGCGTACCGGTGCTGTGGCGCTTCTCTATTTCGAAGTGGTCAGTACCCTGGCTCTGATTATCGGTCTGATCATTGTTAACGTGGTGCAGCCTGGCGCAGGTATGAACGTCGACCCGTCGACGCTGGATGCCAAAGCGGTGGCGGTCTACGCCGAGCAGGCGAAAGATCAGGGCGTAGTCGCCTTCCTGCTGGATGTCATTCCCGGCAGCGTGATCGGGGCGTTTGCCAGCGGCAACATCCTGCAGGTGCTGCTGTTCGCCGTCATGTTTGGTTTTGCCCTGCATCGTCTGGGCAGCAAAGGCCAGCTGATCTTTAACGTTATTGAAAGCTTCTCGCAGGTCATCTTCGGCATCATCAACATGATCATGCGTCTGGCGCCGATTGGTGCCTTCGGGGCAATGGCGTTCACCATCGGGAAATACGGCGTCGGCACGCTGGTACAGCTCGGCCAGCTGATCATCTGCTTCTATATCACCTGTATTCTGTTTGTGGTGGTGGTGCTGGGTTCTATTGCCCGCGCGGCCGGTTTCAGCATCTTCAAATTTATCCGCTATATCCGCGAAGAGCTGCTGATTGTGCTGGGAACCTCCTCCTCTGAGTCGGCGCTGCCGCGTATGCTCGATAAGATGGAGAAGCTGGGCTGTCGTAAATCAGTGGTGGGGCTGGTGATCCCGACGGGTTACTCCTTTAACCTCGACGGCACCTCGATATACCTGACCATGGCGGCGGTGTTTATCGCGCAGGCGACCAACAGCCATATGGATATCTTCCATCAGATCACCCTGCTGGTGGTGCTGTTGCTCTCATCGAAAGGGGCGGCGGGCGTAACGGGCAGTGGCTTTATCGTGCTGGCGGCAACCATTTCCGCGGTAGGGCATCTGCCGGTGGCGGGTCTGGCGTTGATTCTCGGTATTGACCGCTTTATGTCTGAGGCGCGTGCGTTAACCAACCTGGTGGGTAACGGCGTGGCGACGGTTGTGGTGGCAAAATGGGTTAAAGAGCTGGATCACAAAAAGCTCGACGAAACGCTGAATAATCGCTCTTTTGATAGTAAAAACCCGGGTTTATCCTCCTGATTTTCCGCTAAATACCCGCATTCCCTTGTCGGAATGCGGGCTCCTGCGCATAATAACTGTTCGTACCTGTCATAATTCGACAAGATTTTTTTTGGGTATATTGCACTTCTCACCGTGACGTTTTGCCGAACGCGCGGTCTAATCGACGTGTTTTCATCGTCATCTTTTAGAGTGAAGCGCGTCGCGAGACACTCTTTTTAACCAGGAATGTTGATCAGGGGTTCACATGCAGGGCACAAAAATTCGACTCTTAACCGGCGGTTTGCTGATGATGGCAGCAGCCAGTTATGTGCAGGCAGATGCGCTCCAGCCAGACCCGGCCTGGCAACAAGGGACCCTGGCGAATGGTTTTCAGTGGCAGGTGTTAGCCACACCGCAGCGTCCCAGCGATCGTATTGAAATCCGTCTGTCTGTGAATACCGGCTCCCTCACTGAAAGCACCCAGCAGACCGGCTTTAGCCATTTTATTCCCCGACTGGCGCTCACCCAGAGCGGCAGTTTACAGGCTGTTCAGGTGCGTTCGCTCTGGCAGCAGGGCATCGACCCGAAGCGTCCATTGCCGCCGGCCGTTGTGTCATATGACTACACCATGTTTAACCTGAGCCTGCCGAATAACCGCAACGATCTGCTTAAAGAAGCGCTTACGTATCTCTCCGATGCCACCGGCAATCTGGCGATTACGCCGGAAACCGTCAATTATGCGTTGCGCAACAGCGATATGGTCGCGACCTGGCCGACAGATACCAAAGAGGGCTGGTGGCGCTATCGCCTGAAAGGCTCAGCGCTGCTTGGACACGATCCGGCAGAGCCACTGAAACAGCCGGTGGATGCTGAGCAGGTAAAATCGTTCTATCAGAAATGGTACACCCCGGACGCGATGACGTTGATCGTGGTCGGGAATGTGGACAGCCGCGCGGTGGTAGAGCAGATCAACAAAGCCTTCGGCGAGCTGAAAGGCAAGCGTGAAACGCCAGCCCCCGTCCCGACGCTCTCTCCGCTGCGTACCGAGCCTGTCAGCATCACCACTGACGCCGTGCGTCAGGATCGACTCTCCATGATGTGGGATACCGCCTGGCAGCCTATCCGTGAATCCGCCGCGCTGTTGCGCTACTGGCGTGCCGATCTGACGCGTGAAGCGCTGTTCTGGCATGTTCAGCAGACCCTCAGTAAGAACGGTGTGAAGAATATTGCTCTGGGCTTTGACTGCCGTGTGCTGTTCCAGCGCGCGCAGTGCGCCATTAATATCGAATCGCCCGGCGATAAGCTGAATGCCAATCTGGGCGTGGTGGCGAAAGAGCTGGCAAAAGTGCGCAAAGAGGGGCTGTCAGAAGATGAGTTCAACGCGCTGGTGGCGCAGAAAAAACTCGAACTGCAGAAGCTGTTTGCCACCTATGCCCGCGCCGATACGGATATCCTGATCAGCCAGCGTATTCGCTCGTTGCAGAATCAGGTGGTGGACATCGCGCCGGAGCAGTACCAGAAGCTCCGTCAGGACTTCCTGAATGGGCTGACCGTCGATATGTTAAATCAGGATTTACGTCAGCAGCTGTCGCAGGATATGGGATTAGTCCTTCTGCAGCCGAAAGGCGAGCCGGAATACAACATGAAGGAGCTGCAGGCGACATGGGATTCAATCATGACCGCCGCGCCGCAACCAACCCAGGCGGCAACGTCTGATGATCTGCATCAGGACGCGACGGATATTCCGCAGGGGCAGTAATCCTAAAAAATTCCCTCTCCCGGTGGGAGAGGGTCAGGGTGAGGGCATCAGCCCGCACCCTATTTAAGCAGGCATCGCCTCACGCGGAATAATCGCCCCGCGATACTGGATCACCGTACTGGCTGTCAGGTGTCCGCGCTGTGCTGCCGCTTCAGGCGTTCCGCCCGTCAGACGCACTGCCAGATACCCCGCGCTGAAGGAATCTCCCGCTGCTGTAGTATCTACCACTTTGTCCTTCGCCAGTTTCACCGCCGGGACGTCAATCACCGCGTCACCTGCCACCGCCACCAGGCAGGACGCCGCACCACGCTTAATCACCACTTCGCTCACGCCAGCAGCCTGGGTGCGCGCAATGACCTCATCAACGGGCTTCTCGCCCCACAGAGCATCTTCATCGTCGAGCGTCAGGAACGCGATATCGGTGCACTGCAGCATCTGCTGATAAACCTGCTGCGTCTCTTCCCGGCTGGCCCACAGGCGCGGACGGTAGTTGTTATCAAAAATGACCTTGCCGCCATTGGCGCGGCATTCGCGCAGCAGCGACAGCAGCTTTTCACGGCTGGTCGGGCTTAAAATGGCCAGGCTAATCCCGCTCAGATAGAGATAATCAAACGTCGCCAGCGTTTCGCAAATGGCGTCTGCGCCGTCGCTCTCCAGCCAGTATTTGGCCGCGGCTTCGTTGCGCCAGTAGTAGAAGGTGCGCTCGCCGGTGTCATCGGTCTCGATGTAATACAAACCCGGCAGGCGGTTTTCCATGCGCTGAATCAGCGAGGTATCAATGTGTTCGCTCTGCCAGGCATCCAGCATTTGCTGGCTGAAACTGTCCGTACCCAGCGCGGTCACGTAGTTCACGGTGAGCGCCCCAGGCGGCACCTGGCGGGCAATATAAACGGAGGTGTTTAGGGTATCGCCACCAAAACCGCGGCTAACGTCCGCGCCTTTTTGTGACAGCTCAATCATGCATTCGCCAATGACGGCAATTTTTTTGGACATAATCATGAACCTGAACAGAGTAATTAAAGGTAGTGTGCGCTGTGTGAATTATGCGGTCAACTATATTAAAACGACGTTCCATTATTTTTTTGAGCCAGCGCGGGTTCCTGTTAATTTCTGTCATCTTAATTTCATTTTCCCGGTGAATTGAACATAAAGTTCTCAATTGTTGCGCCGATAACCCAGTGACGAGTCCAGAAAGGCCATCCCAACAACAGGACATCTGAAATGAAGTCAGAGCAGGTTATCCAGCGGCTGAGCACTACGCCTGAGGCAAGTATTGAGAACTTGCAGGAGCATCGCTACTGGCTGCAATGTGAGCGTGCGTACACCTATCAGCCAATCTATCGTACCGACGGTCGACTGATGGCGATTGAAATTTTGACGGTCGTTACGCACCCCTCAAACCCTTCACAGCGTATCGCGCCGGACCGCTATTTCGCCGAAGTTGCCGTTCGCCAGCGTCTGGACGTGCTGGAAGAGCAGTTGCGTATGCTGGCAACGAAACAGGCCTTTTTCGAACAGCACGATATTCTGGCCTCGGTCAACGTGGATGGCCCAACCCTGCTGGCGCTGCGCCAGAATGCGAACCTGCAGGAGCTTATCGCCACCCTGCCGTGGATGCGCTTTGAACTGGTGGAGCATGTCCGCCTGCCGCAGGAATCTTCTTTTGCCTCGATGTGTGAATTTGGCCCCCTGTGGCTGGATGACTTTGGCACCGGCATGGCGAACTTCTCCGCCCTCAGCGAGGTGCGATACGACTACATCAAAGTGGCCCGCGATCTGTTCATTATGCTGCGCCAGACCCCGGAAGGGCGGAATCTGTTTACGCTGTTATTGCAGCTGATGAACCGCTACTGCAAAGGGGTCATTGTGGAAGGTGTGGAAACGCTGGAAGAGTGGCGCGATGTGCAAAACTCACCTGCTGCCGCCGCGCAAGGCTATTACCTCTCGCGTCCGGTTCCCATGGATACCCTCGACACCGTGATAACACACCTCTGAACCGCCCGTTTCCCTTTGTCTGGACTATAGTTTTACAGGACAGGTCATCAGGAAAAGGGGATCAAAATGACTAAAACAACCAGGGTAATCTCCTGGACAGCAGGGATTTTCTTGTTGTTGATCGTGGTCGCTATCATCGTTATTGCGACATTCGACTGGAACCGCCTTAAGCCGACCATCAACCAGAAAGTCTCAACCGAACTGAACCGCCCCTTCGCGATACGCGGTGATTTAGGCGTGGTGTGGGAACGTCAGAAGGAGGAGACCGGCTGGCGAAGCTGGATCCCGTGGCCGCACGTTCACGCCGACGACATCATTCTGGGTAACCCGCCGGATATTCCTGCCGTCACCATGGTGCATCTCCCGCGGGTTGAAGCCACGCTGGCGCCGTTAGCGCTTCTGACGAAAACCGTCTACCTGCCGTGGATCAAGCTTCAGCAGCCCGATGCACGCCTGATCCGTCTCTCGGAAAAAAACAATAACTGGACCTTTAACCTCGCCAGTAGCGGCGAGAAAGATCCCAATGCCCAGCCCTCTTCGTGGTCATTCCGTCTCGATAACATTCTTTTCGATCGCGGACGGATCGCCATCGACGATAAGGTCAGCAAGGCTGATGTGGAGATCCTGGTCGATCCGCTGGGCAAACCGCTACCGTTTAGCGAAGTGACCGGCACTAAAGCGAAAGGGGATAACGCCAGCGCGGGCGATTACGTTTTTGGCCTGCGGGCTAGCGGACGCTACAACGGACAACCGTTAACCGGCACCGGTAAAATTGGCGGCATGCTGGCGCTGCGAAGCGCAGGCACCCCGTTCCCGGTGCAGGCGGACTTCCGCTCCGGCAACACGCGAGTCGCCTTTACCGGTACGGTCAACGACCCCATGAACATGGGCGGGGTTGATTTGCAGCTCAAGTTTGCCGGAGATTCGCTGGGCGAACTGTATGAACTCACCGGCGTGCTGCTGCCGGATACGCCGCCGTTTGAGACGGACGGGCATCTGGTGGCCAAAATCGATACGGAAAAAACGTCTGTCTTTGACTATCGGGATTTCAACGGCCGTATCGGCGACAGCGATATCCACGGTACGCTGACTTACACCACCGGCAAACCGCGCCCGAAACTGGAAGGGGATGTGGAGTCCCGCCAGCTCAGGCTTGCCGATCTGGGCCCCCTGATCGGCGTTGATTCCGGCAAAGGCACGAAGTCGAAAGAGGTGAAAAAAGACCTGCAGCCCGCGGGGAAAGTGCTGCCCTACGATCGCTTTGAAACCGACAAGTGGGATGTAATGGATGCGGATGTGCGCTTCAAGGGGCGTAAAATCGAGCATGGCAGCACGCTACCCATCAGCAATCTCTCAACCCATATTCTGCTTAAAAATGCCGACCTGCGTCTGCAGCCGCTGAAATTTGGTATGGCGGGCGGAACCATCTCCTCGAACATTCATCTGGAAGGCGATAAAAAGCCGATGCAGGGCCGGGCTGATATTCAGGCACGCAGGCTCAAACTGAAAGAGCTGATGCCCAACGTGGAGCTGATGCAGAAAACCCTCGGTGAAATGAACGGCGACGCGGACATTCGCGGGGTGGGGAACTCCGTGGCGGCGCTGCTCGGGAGCAGTAACGGCAACCTCAAGCTGCTGATGAACGACGGGCTGGTGAGCCGTAACCTGATGGAGATCCTGGGACTGAACGTCGGGAACTACATCATCGGGCAGATCTTTGGTGATGATGAGGTGCGGGTGAACTGCGCGGCGGCGAATCTGGATCTGGTCAACGGCGTGGCGCGGCCGCAGATTTTTGCTTTCGACACGGAAAATGCGGTGATCAACGTCACCGGGACCGCCAGCATGGCCTCTGAGCAGCTTGATTTAACCATCGACCCGGAAAGCAAGGGGATCCGTATCATCACCCTGCGTTCGCCACTTTATGTGCGTGGCACCTTCAAAAATCCTCAGGCGGGGGTAAAACCCGGGCCGCTGATTGCGCGCGGTGCGGTGGCGGCAGCGCTCGCGACGCTGGTCACGCCAGCTGCGGCGCTGCTGGCGCTGATTTCGCCATCAGAAGGGGAAGCCAATCAGTGCCGGAACATTTTGTCGCAGATGAAGAAGTAGCTCCCTTTCTCCCTCTCCCTGTGGGAGAGGGCCGGGGTGAGGGCATCAGGCTGCAGTAAATTACAGAGCCTGATGCTTAGTCTCGTGCGTCAGCAGCAGCGCAATCAGCGTCAGTGCCGCCATGGCCGCCAGATACACGCCCACGTAGAACAGGCCATAATTTGCCTGCAGCCAGGTGGCGATGTATGGCGCAACGGAGGCACCCAGAATAGACGAGACGTTATAGGAGAACGACGCGCCGGTATAACGCACTTCCGTCGGGAACAGCTCTGGCAGCAGCGCGCCCATCGGACCGAAGGTTAACCCCATCAGGCTCAGGCCAATCAGCAGATACGCCATCACCAGCGCCGGGCTACCCGAACCGAGCAGCGGCGGGAAGACAAACAGGGCGAACAGAATGATAAGCGTCGTGATGGTAATCATGCTGGAGCGACGGCCAAATTTATCCGCCAGCAGGCCGGCAATCGGCACCATGACGCCAAACCCAATCACCGCCATCATCAGCATCCACAGCACTTCATTACGCGGCAGGCCCAGCCCAACCGGCGCGGCAGCGGTGCTGTACGTCATGGAGTAGACGGTCATGATATAGAACAGCGTATAGGTAGCCAGCATGATAAAGGTGCCCAGCACGGTCACGCGGACATGTTTGGTCAGCAGCGTGCCCAGCGGTACTTTTACCTGTTTTTTCGCCGCCGCCACTTTCGCGAACACCGGGGTTTCGTGCAGAGAAACGCGAACATACAGGCCAATCAGCACCAGTACGGCAGAGAAGACGAACGGAATACGCCAGCCCCAGCTCATGAACTGTTCATCCGTCAGCAGCCAGGAGAGCAGCAGGAAGGTGCCATTCGCAAAGAAGAAGCCAATCGGTGCGCCAAGCTGTGGGAAGGAACCATACAGCGCACGCTTACGCGCCGGGGCGTTCTCGGTCGCCAGCAGCGCCGCGCCGCCCCATTCGCCGCCCAGACCCAGACCCTGGCCAAAACGTGCCAGCGCCAGCAGCACCGGTGCCAGAATGCCAATGCTCTCGTAGGTAGGCAGCAGGCCGATGGCGACGGTGGAAATGCCCATCGTCAGCAACGAAGCCACCAGCGTCACTTTACGCCCGATGCGATCGCCAAAATGACCAAACAGCGCCGAGCCAATCGGACGCGCGACGAAGGCGATAGCAAAGGTTGCCAGAGACTGCAGTGTGGCCGCCGTCGGGTCGCCCTGCGGGAAGAAGATATGCGGGAAGACAATAACCGCTGCGGTGGCGTAAATGTAAAAGTCGAAGAACTCGATGGCGGTACCAATCAGCGAGGCGACGACGACTTTATTGCGTGAGTTGACCGGAACGTTTTCGCTCCCGGAATCGAGTGTTGTGGCGGTTGCTTGCATAATATTTTCTTATTTTTTGTCGAACGAAAGGCCATATTACGCACAGCAAAAGCGACATTTCAATCTGTAACAAAACGGCGAACCGGTGGTAAAAGCAACAAAAAGCGGATAATGTTCAGCCCAGCCAAAACACTTCTATGAAATGCTTCACAGATTTTAAATATTAGTGGATAAAACTGGTTTTCAGTTAAATAAAAGTTACGGACTGGATATATATGCTGAAATGATGAATCGGGCTGAAACTTTCAGCCCGAAAGGGGGGGTTAACGGTGTGTTTTCCCCGGCATGCGCGTGTCGCCTTTGTATTCGGCGGTGGCGATCCACGCCGCACAGAACAGGGTCAGGCGGGCGAAGAAGTAGAAGAACGCCATCAGCCCCAGAACCGAGCCAAACGCGGCGCCAGAAGGGGATTTCACCAGCGACGGCAGGGTATACGTCATCACGATTTTAATCACCTCAAAGCCTATCGCCGCGAGCAGTGTTCCTCGGATCAGCGCTTTCTTGCGCGGGCGATGACGCGGCAAGCGCCAGAAGATCCAGAAGAACAGCAGGTAGTTGGCGAAAATGGAGATCGCCAGCCCGATGCCGCGCCACGCAGGCTTGAGCCAGTCGATGTAATCAAGATAGAGCGCGGAGATAATCATCTGCTGCGCGGAACCGGCGACCGAGGTAATGGAGAGCGTGACGACCAGCGCCACCAGCAGACCAATCAGCGAAACAAAATCGCGGAAATACTTAACCCAAATTTTCTCCTGATCCTGAGGCTTACGCTCCCACACCTCGCGCGACTGGGCGCGAATGGCCTCGCGCAGGTTACCCATCCAGTTCACGCCGGAATAGAGCGCAATCAGCAAACCGACAATACCCACCGTGGTGCGCTGCTGCACGGCAGTATTGATGGTGCTTTTTAGCGTGGTGGCGAGGGTCGGGTCACTGACGTTATTCAGGATCTTATTGAAAATATCCTGCAGCAGCGTCGGGTGAGACGCGAGCACAAAACCGGCTGCCGCGAACGAGACCATCAGGATCGGGATCATCGACAAAAAGGAAAAATAGGTAATCGCTGCACCAAACTGATTCCCCATCCGGTCGTTGAAACGTTCCGCGGCGCGTATCAGGTGCGCAATCACGGGGATCTGCTGAATTTTCTCCGCCAGCGTGGTGACCGTCCCCAGCGCTTTGCTGGCTTTGCCGGGTGTGCCGGGCTCTTCGGGCCCGGTCTCCATCTTCTTGATGGGATCGTAATCTAATTGTTGAGTGGGTCGTTGCGGGTTATTTTCCGGCGTCACGCGTTTTTTCCTTTTCGTTTGGCTGGATGTCATTGAATTATAGCTTGCGACTAATCCACGTAAGCTTTTGTGATTTCCGTAAGCCACTCCATAAACAGGTGCACCCGGCGGGAGAGGTTACGGCGGTGGGGGTAGATCAGGGAAACCGGCATGGGTTCCGCCCGGTACTGCGGCAGCACTTCAATCAGCTTTTTCGTGCGTAGAGAATCACGTACGCCCACGCGGGGAACCTGAATAATACCCAGCCCGGCGATACAGGCGGCATGGTAGGTCTCTGTACTGTTGACCGTCAAGACCCCGCCCGTTTTAACCCACTGGGTCGCGCTGCCGTTATAAAACTCAAAGCCTTGCGGGCGCGAACCCAGCATCGCGGCGTAGTGGATCACCGCGTGTGAGGCCAGGTCGTCGAGCGTTTCCGGATAACCAAACCGCGTCAGATAATCCGGGCTGGCACAGTTAATCACCGAAAGCTTGCCCAGCGGGCGGGCGATAAGCCCTGAATCCTTCAACGTGCCGACGCGCACCACGCAGTCAAACCCTTCGCGGATCACATCCACCAGACGATCGCTGCTGCTGAGCTCCAGTTCAATACCCGGATACTGCTGCAGAAACGCAGGCAGTTTTGGGATGACTAAATTTCGTGCAACGCCCACCGGCATATCGACGCGTAGCCGCCCGCTGATGCTGGAGGGATCGTGCTGGAACATGCCGTCCAGTTCATCGAGGTTCGACAGCAGATCTTTTGCCCGTTCGTAATAGACCATGCCGTCCTGGGTGAGGCTGACGCGGCGCGTGGTGCGGTGCAACAGCTGGGTGCCCAGCCGGTTTTCCAGCGCCTGAATCTGGCGCGAAACGCTGCCTCTCGGCAGGGTCAGCGTCTCCGCTGCCCGGGAAAAGCTCTCCAGTTCCGCGACACGAACAAACAGCTGCATTGCGTGAATTTTATCCATCGGTATCGCTCATTGTTGTTGAGAATGAAACAGTGAAGCGCGCTAGCCTGTCTTTATTGATCTTCTATCAGCTAATAAGCTCTTTCTCAATCTCCCTGATAACCGAAATGAGGTTTCTTATGACTGAACGTA
Source organism: Enterobacter sp. WCHEn045836 (assembly GCF_003965585.1). Taxonomy (NCBI): domain Bacteria; kingdom Pseudomonadati; phylum Pseudomonadota; class Gammaproteobacteria; order Enterobacterales; family Enterobacteriaceae; genus Enterobacter; species Enterobacter sp. WCHEn045836. Next base: position 4,263 of record NZ_RXPT01000029.1, on the reverse strand, counting down.
TCGCATTAGTGACCGGTGGCAGCCGTGGTCTGGGTAAAAACGCGGCTCTGAAGCTGGCAGCAGCGGGAACAGGAATCATCCTGACTTATCATCACAATCAGCAGGACGCGCTGGATGTGGTGCGTGAAATTCAGGAAAAAGGCATTAACGCGGCGGCATTACAGCTCAACGTCGGTGATATCACAGGTTTTGAGCGTTTTGCCCAACAGCTGCAGGAAACCCTGAGAACCGTCTGGCAGCGTGATACCTTTGATTATTTATTGAACAATGCCGGAACGGGTTTATACGCCCCCTATACCGGGACGACAGAAGCGCAGTTCGATGAGGTAATGAATGTTCATTTCAAAGGGCCATTTTTCCTGACCCAGCGCCTGCTGCCTTTGCTGAATGATGGCGGACGGATCCTCAACGTCTCCAGCGGACTGGCCCGTTTTACTCAGCCAGGCTCCGCGACCTACGCGGCAATGAAGGGGGCGATGGAAGTGCTGACCCGCTATCAGGCCAAAGAGCTGGGCACGCGCGGGATCTCCGTCAATATCATCGCGCCGGGGGCAATTGAAACCGATTTTGGCGGCGGACACGTACGCGATGACGCGCAGCTTAATCAGATGCTGGCGTCGCAAACGGCGCTGGGACGGGTTGGCCTGCCGGATGATATTGGTGATGCCATCGCGGCGCTGCTCAGCGATAAACTGGGCTGGATGAATGCGCAACGTATTGAAGTATCTGGTGGGATGTTCCTGTAATGCATCTTCCTGAGGGGACGGAACCCCTTAAGGAAATCCTTAAGCAGAGTGTGTCCGGATACGGGCAGATATAAACATCGGCGGTGAATTTGTAACGTCTCCATTCATTGAGTTTTTTCTCAAATAACGCCTCTATACAATCCCCCCTCGCGATTCTCAGAGGGAGAAAAACGATGCGAGTAATCATGTTTGACAGGCAGTCGATATTTATTCATGGAGCGATAAACAGTCTGCGGAAGGTAATGCCGGAAATAAATATGACAGGGACCCGTCAGGCAGATGAATTACGGGCGCAGTTGTCCGCGTCACCGTCCGCTATCGTCATGATTGACGGAGAGTTAATTCATCACGAGGGCATCACATTATTGGAAGACATTATCACGCGTTTCCCTGCGATACGTGTGGTGATGGTACTGGCGAAAAAAGAGCCCCGGTGGGCGAAACAGCTGTTGCAGTGCAACGTAATGGCAATTGTTCCCCGCAACGCGTCTGCGGAGCGGTTTTGCGCGGTGCTGGATTCGGTCTCCAGAGGGATGGTCTGTTTTCCCGGCGAGTGGCTGACGCAGCAGGCGTCTCACCAGGCGTTGTTATCCTTAAGCGAGCGCCAGCGTGAAGTGCTGAAGTTACTCGCCGCCGGGGAGTCGAATAAAGAGATTGGCCGCACGCTCAATATCAGTGCGGCAACGGTGAAGGCCCATCTGGAGTTGCTCTTCCGGCGGCTGGATGTAAAAAATCGCACGCAGGCCGCGATGTGCTATACCCGGCTCACCGCCTGAGCGATGGCATTTATCGGGCAAGGTGTGTGACTAAAACTGAACATCAACAACACCAGCGCATCATGCTGGTGTTGTGTTAATGGCTGAGTAATATTTTCCTGAATTAACATCTCATAGATCTGAATATCGTTATCTAACAAGCGCTCTGCTTCAGCAACGGTAATAAGGCGATGGAATTTCTCCCATTGCTGAATGACATGACCATATCCAATGACCCCTGTACCGCGCTCGTCACGATATTTTTCCAGGGACAGTCCTTGCTGTTTTTTAATTAATTCAACGGCAGCAGAAGATAGCTTTAACATGGTATTTTCCTCTTTCAGACATCACTGTAGAGGAAATGCGCCACGAGACATATCCGCCAAATGGCCGTTGCTCAACCGTTATTTTCCAGATAGTCGCGCTGCAATAAACCAAACAGCCAGTCATTATGCCAGTGGCCGCCAAGGTAATAGCTCTCACGCAGCTCACCCTCCAGCCGGAAGCGGGCTTTTTCCAGCAGACGCCGGGAGGCGATATTCCCGGCCGTGACGGTGGCGGTGAGACGGCGGATCCCCCCCTGGTGGAAGGCATAATCACAGAGTGCCTGCAGGGATTCATAGCCGTAACCTTTCCCCTGAGCCGCGGGGGCGAAAAGGAAACCGACTTCGGCGCAATCCGCTTCGTGGTGTTGGTAGCCGGTCACCCCCAGCGGAGTCTGGCTGGCGTTATCGCGAACCACGAGGCAGAGCCAGTGCACGCTGCCGGGTGTCCACGGCGTCAGCCGGGAATCAAAGGCGTCACGAATGTCCGCCACAGTGCGATCCTGCGCGACAAAGCGCATCACATCCGGGTCTTGCTGTAGCGCCAGGAAAAAGGGCCAGTCATCTTCCTGTAACGGTGAGCAGGTAAGACGCGATGTTGTTAACTGAGGCATTCAGATTCTCCTGAAACAATGTCAATGATTTTGGTGCTGTCACTTTATTTCAACAGAAAGTCAGGTATGGTTAACCTCGTATAAATAAAAAGAAAAACGGCCGTTCCGGGCCCCTTTTGGATGTCTTCGTGGTCTTTTAAGGAAAACAATGACGCTCAGCACATCACACCATATCCGCGAACAGTTTGAACACTGTCTGGCGGTCATTCGTCAGGCCTCAGTGGAAATATTGCTTCTCCTGAATGTACATGTTTCTGAGGGAAAAGATCCACGCTGGTTCCTGGAGCAGCTGGACAGCGCGCGTTTAGGCCTGGGCGGGTGGGGCGCCGTGGCGAAGAAGCTCAACCTGAACGATGCTGAGATGTCGGAATTTACCCTGCAACTGCGCCTGCTGCAGCAGCGCGTTCCTCAGTACGAAAGCGGGCAGGATGTCAGTGAAAATCAGCTGATTGCGGCGATGCGGTTTGTCACCGCGCTGGAGCATCTTCGTCTGCAACAACCGCTCCTGACATACAGTACCGAACTGGCGCCCGGCAGTGAGCTTCAACAGCAGCAGGCACACAAGCAGGTGCGTGCGATTGAGCTGATGATTAAAGGGCTTATTCAGCAGGCGTGGCCCGATCAGGTGCGGCTGAATAACCATCTTAAGACCCTGTTTAACGCGGACCGCGTGCGGCGCTGGCTGAAGCTGGGTGACATCAACGACGTGCTGAGCGGAATGATGTTCAGCGAGCTGGCCCAGATGCTGGTGGATAAAAAAGAGTACAGCCGCTATTACGCGTCGCTGTTCAGCGATGCGTCCATGCTGACGCTGCTGGTAGAACCGCGTAAAACGTTGCAAACCTTCCTTGATGATATCCGCCAAATCCGCAACAACCTTACCGTTCAGAAAGCATTAACCTCGGCGCAAATCCAGCTGCTGGATAACTACTACACCCAGATCACCCGTCCCGTTCAGCGTGCGTTTGAAGAGGGGCGCACTCGCGTCAACCCGGCCGGGTTAATGGCGGTGGATGCCAGCGAGCTGCATGCTTTCTGGGAGAAAGCGCAGAAAATGGATCGGGTTACCGGCGGGGATCTGTTTGAAGTGCGTGACACGATTGAAAAACCGACCCAGCGCGCGCCGCGCACGCCTGAACAACGCGAGCAGCTCATCTCCGGCGTGTTATGGGGCGCAGTGGGCGTGATGGTCATCGCGATTGTCGCGGGAGGATTCTGGCTGGTGACCAGCAGCTCGCCAGCAGAGACAGCGGTGGCCGCCACCGAAACGCCTGCGCCGCAGGAGATGCGGGAAACGCCCTCCTCGCGGGAGACGCTGACGCGCATGGGCATCACCTGGGACGAGAATAATTTCCGCTCGGCCATCAACCGCAACGACACCCGTATCGCGCAGCTCTTTTTACAGGGCGGAATGGACTGGAAGCTCTCATGGACCGAAGAGGCGATGTCATCCAACCATGACGACGTGCTGGAGCTAATGTTGCGCTACCGGCAAAACATGGTGGAAGAGAAGCCGTGCCGGCGGTTTATCAATACGCTCACCCACGCCATGGCGAATGGCGAATCGCTGACCGCCGTACGTAAACAGTACCTGAAAGCCTTTTGCACCGTCCCTGCCGTGGTAAAACGCCAGCAGCACGATTTGGATATGGCGACGCGCCGCGCCGAGTCACAGCCGAATGCCAGCACGAAAAAATGGCAGGCTATTCAGTCTGCCATTTATGAGGTGATCCGCTGATCGTATCTCCCTCTTCATGTGGGTTGAGGGCTCCCCGGTAATTCATAAACAGAAGCAATAACGTTGCTCTCAGAATGACTGAGGGCG
>NZ_RXPT01000028.1:0-43574 GCF_003965585.1 Enterobacter sp. WCHEn045836 | reverse complement strand
TGCCAGAACGGTAGTGATTGCAGCGGTCAGCGTTGTTTTACCATGGTCAACGTGGCCGATAGTACCGACGTTAACGTGCGGTTTTGTACGTTCAAACTTTTCTTTAGACATCGATTGTCCCTCTAAGACACGGATAAATCGGTGATATCACCACATCAACCAGGCGAAATGCCTGAACTGTTGAATAAAGTAAAATTGAAACAGAGAGAAACGGGAAGGAGAAGTGAAGTGGTGCTGATACCCAGAGTCGAACTGGGGACCTCACCCTTACCAAGGGTGCGCTCTACCAACTGAGCCATATCAGCACGTATTGGAGCGGGCAGCGGGAATCGAACCCGCATCATCAGCTTGGAAGGCTGAGGTAATAGCCATTATACGATGCCCGCATCCTGAAACTCGGCTACCCAGTTCTTTCTGTAACAAAAAAAGAGATTTCTCTCTTTTTAAGTTCGAGCTGATTCAGCTTTTAAACCAGCTCCGGCGGCATTTACGCTGCCAGAAAGTGGTGGTGGGGGAAGGATTCGAACCTTCGAAGTCTGTGACGGCAGATTTACAGTCTGCTCCCTTTGGCCGCTCGGGAACCCCACCGGACTTGATGGTGCCGACTACCGGAATCGAACTGGTGACCTACTGATTACAAGTCAGTTGCTCTACCTACTGAGCTAAGTCGGCATCAAGTAGCGCGCATTCTATGGATACCTGCGCGGTCATGCAACTAAAAATTTGCATAAAACGTTCTTTCGCTCACATTTTATGCGAAGTATGCGCCAGGCGCTGTAAAAGTAGTCATTCACGGTCAAATATTCAACATAAACGTGGCTTTTGCACTGTATACACCGTAGCGTGATGGCTCCCGCGTAACGCAGCGCTTTCCATCTTTTTTCTTATTATTCCTGTCATCTGGTGTTAACCTCCTGCCCATTGTCCAAAATTAACTGTGTGATGAGCCATGATCCGGCAGTGTTGTGCTGGCTCGCTGAAGCATGCTTATGAGCAAAAAAGAGCAAACGTTAATGACGCCTTATCTTCACTTTAACCGCAGCCAGTGGGCTGCCCTGCGTGATTCCGTCCCTATGACGCTGACGGAAGGTGAAATCGCACGGTTAAAAGGGATAAACGAAGATCTGTCCCTGGAAGAGGTGGCAGAAATTTATCTCCCCCTCTCTCGCTTGCTTAACTTCTATATCAGTTCCAACTTGCGCCGTCAGGCGGTGCTGGAGCAGTTCCTCGGTACCAACGGTCAACGCATTCCTTATATCATCAGTATTGCCGGCAGCGTGGCGGTGGGTAAAAGCACCACCGCGCGTGTCCTGCAGGCTCTCCTGAGCCGCTGGCCAGAACACCGCAGCGTGGAGCTGATCACGACCGACGGCTTCCTGCACCCGAATGAGGTGTTAAAAGAACGCGGGCTGATGAAGAAGAAGGGCTTCCCGCTCTCTTATGATATGCACCGTCTGGTGAAATTTGTCTCTGACCTGAAATCCGGCGTGCCTAACGTCACGGCGCCGGTCTATTCGCACCTGATCTACGATCGCATCCCGGGCGGAGACAAAACGGTGGTGCAGCCAGACATTCTGATTCTGGAAGGGTTAAATGTTCTGCAAAGCGGGATGGATTACCCTCACGATCCACATCATGTGTTTGTCTCTGACTTCGTCGATTTCTCTATTTATGTCGATGCGCCAGAAGATTTGCTGCAAAACTGGTATATCAACCGCTTCCTGAAGTTCCGCGAAGGGGCGTTTACTGACCCGGACTCCTATTTCCATCACTATGCCCAGCTTTCTGAAGAAGAGGCGGTTAAGGTGGCGACCGGGCTGTGGAACGAAATCAACTACGTAAACCTGAAAGAGAACATTCTCCCGACACGCGAGCTTGCAAGCCTGATCCTCACCAAGAGTGAGAAACACGCTGTCGATCAGATTCGTTTGCGGAAATAGGTAAGCGGACATAAAAAAAACCGGCTTAACGCCGGTTTTTTTGTTTACGCCTGCGGCTTTTCGCCGTTTTCATCCTGATCGACCGCAAAGCAGGCCACCAGCTGACCGCGATAATCTTTCAGCTGCGGCTGTAGCTGGGTGCAAGGGCCAAAGCGGCGGCTGCAGCGGGCGTTGAACGCACATCCCGGCGGTGGATTCAGCGGACTTGGCAGTTCACCGGTCAGCTTAATACGCTCGCGACGATCGTCCGGATTCAGACGCGGCGTCGCAGACAGCAGCGCCTGGGTGTACGGATGACGAGGATTATTAAAGATCTGGTCTTTTGTCCCCTTCTCCACGCAGCGCCCCAGATACATGACCATCACTTCATCAGCGATATGCTCTACCACCGACAGGTCGTGGGAGATGAACACGTAAGACAGCCCCAGCTCCTGCTGCAGATCCATCATCAGGTTCAGCACCTGTGCGCGTACGGAAACGTCGAGCGCTGAGACCGGTTCATCGGCAATCACTACGTCCGGGTCGAGCATCAGACCACGGGCGATGGCGATACGCTGGCGCTGACCGCCAGAGAACATATGCGGGTAGCGATCGTAATGCTCAGTTTTCAGGCCGACTTTCGCCATCATCGCCAGCGCTTTTTCACGACGCTGCTCTTTGCTGAGATTACTGTTAATCAGCAGCGGCTCTTCCAGAATCTGCCCCACTTTCTTGCGCGGGTTCAATGAACCGTACGGGTTCTGGAACACAATCTGGATTTTCTGGCGGCGCAGCTTCTGCGCCTGCGGATCGTGCTTGAGCAGATCCTGTCCCTGATAATAGAGTTCACCGCCGGTAGGCGTTTCAATCATCGTCAGCAGACGGCCTAAGGTTGATTTGCCGCAGCCGGACTCCCCGACCACCGCCAGCGTTTTGCCGCGTTCGAGGGTAAAGGAGACGCCGTCCAGCGCTTTCACCAGGCGCTCAGGGGCAAAAATCCCCTTCTTCACCGGGTAGTGTTTTTTCAGGTCGATAGCCTGCAACAGCGGTTGTTGCGTGGTGGCCTGTTGCGTACTCATAGTGTTGGCCTCCCGGCATCATCGAGTGGGTAGTGGCATTTCGACTGACGACCATCAGCCAGCTGGTTCAGCTCAGGCTCTTCTGCACGGCATTTGTCGGTCGCATACGGGCAGCGCGGATTAAGCAGACAACCCTGCGGTCGGTCATATTTGCCCGGGACAACGCCCGGCAGCGACGCCAGACGCGCTTTGTCCTGAGCAAACTCCGGCAGCGCACGTAAAAGCGCCTGCGTATACGGATGACGCGGTGCGCGGAAGATATCGTGCGAACTTCCGGTCTCCACCACCTGTCCTGCATACATCACGATGATTTTGTGTGCCGCTTCGGCCACCAGCGCCAGGTCGTGCGTAATCAGCACCAGCGCCATATTCTCTTTCTGCTGCAGTTCCAGCAGCAGCTCGATGATTTGCGCCTGGATGGTCACGTCCAGCGCTGTGGTCGGCTCATCGGCAATCAGCAGTTTTGGCCGACAGGCAATCGCCATCGCGATCATCACACGCTGACTCATCCCGCCGGAAAGCTGATGCGGGTAGACATCAAGGCGCGATGCCGGATCAGGGATCCCCACCTGGTTCAGCAAGTCGATCGCGCGCTGACGACGGGTTTTCTTGTTACCCCCCTGATGAACCTTGATCGCCTCCATAATCTGGAAGCCTACGGTGTAGCAGGGATTCAGACTGGTCATCGGATCCTGGAAGATCATCGCCACTTCCGCGCCCACCAGCTGGCGGCGCTGTTTCTCGGAAATGCGCTTCAGATCCTGACCATTGAACTGCAGGTTTTCCGCCATCACGCGGCCCGGGTAATCAATCAGCCCCATAATCGCCAGCGAACTTACTGACTTACCGGAACCGGATTCCCCAACAATGCCAACCACTTCGCCCTGATTTACGCTATAGCTGATGCGGTCCACGGCGCGAAACGGGGTGCCTTCATCGCCGAAGTGCACCGATAATTTATCTACATTTAATAACGCCATTTCGTGCCTCTTACTGCTTCAGTTTGGGATCAAGTGCATCGCGCAGGCCATCACCCATCAGGTTAAATGCCAGCACCGTCAGCAGGATTGCCAGACCCGGGAAGGTAACAACCCACCAGGCGCTTTGTGCGAACTGCAACACGTCGGAGAGCATCGTGCCCCACTCCGGTGTTGGCGGCTGCGCACCCATGCCCAGGAAGCCAAGAGCGGCCATATCAAGAATGGCGTTAGAGAAACCGAGCGACGCCTGAACAATCAGCGGCGCAAGGCAGTTCGGGAAGATATTGACGAACATCTGGCGCAACGCACCGGCACCTGCCACGCGAGACGCCGTGACGTAATCGCGGTTCACTTCCACCAGCACCGCCGCACGGGTTAAACGCACGTAGTGAGGAAGTGCCACAAAGGTCAGCGCAAGCGCGGCGTTACCGATCGACGGGCCAAATATCGCCACCAGCACCAGGGCCAGCAGCAGGCTTGGCAGCGCCAGCATGATGTCGACAATACGCATGATGATGTTATCAACGATACCGCCGAAATACCCCGCGACCAGGCCGAGGACGATCCCCATGATCAACGACAATACCACCACCAGACAGCCGACCAGCAGCGACAGCCTCGCGCCGTACATCAGACGTGACAGCACATCGCGACCCACATCATCGGTACCCAGAAGGTGGGCAAGGCTACCGCCGTCCTGCCATGCCGGTGGCGCAAGCAGAGCATCACGGAACTGATCGGCCGGGTTATACGGTGCCAGCACGTTCGCAAACACCGCAATCAGGATCATAATAGAGACATAAACCAGCCCCACCACCGCGCCTTTGTTGCGCTTGAAGTAGTGCCAGAATTCCTGCAGCGGCGTCATTGGAACCGGTGCAGCAACCACTTTATTTTCAGAAACGTGTGACATGATGGCCCCTTACTTCTTATGACGAATACGCGGGTTCACCACGCCGTACAGCAAATCGACCAGCAGGTTGACGAGAATAATCATCGTCGCGACCAGCAATACACCACCCTACACGACCGGATAGTCACGGCGTTGCAGTGCGTCAATCAGCCAGCGGCCAAGGCCCGGCCAGGAGAAGATGGTTTCGGTCAGGATCGCACCTGCAAGCAGCGTACCCACCTGCAGACCAATAACGGTCACCACCGGCAGCATGGCGTTACGCAGCGCATGTACGATGATGACTCGCATACGCGTCAGGCCCTTGGCACGCGCGGTACGAATATAATCCTCGCCCAGCACTTCCAGCATGGAGGAACGGGTCATACGCACGATCACCGCCAGAGGGATCGTGCCGAGCACCATTGCGGGCAGGATCATATGCGCGACCGCATCAATGAAGTTGCCCTCTTCGCCCCAGATAGCCGTATCAATCAGCATAAAGCCGGTCAACGGGTTGGAATCATCGAGGAAGACCATATCGCTGACGCGTCCGGAGACCGGCGTCAGGTTAAGCTGCACCGAGACCAGCATAATCAGCATCATGCCCCACCAGAAGATAGGCATGGAGTAGCCGGTCAGCGCCAGGCCCACGGCGGTATGGTCAAAAATAGAGCCACGTTTAACGGCGGCCAGCACCCCAACAGGGATACCCACCGCAGTGGCGAAAATCATGGCGCAGATGCCAAGCTCCAGTGTCGCTTTAAAACGCGGCACGAACTCGTCCCACACCGGAAGACGGCTTTTCAGTGAAATCCCTAAGTCGCCGTGCATGACGCCCCAAATATAATGGAGGTACTGCTGCCACATCGGCTTATCGAGGCCGAGTTCAGCCAGCAGCTGCGCATGACGTTCAGGGGAAATACCACGCTCGCCCGCCATAATCATTACCGGGTCGCCGGGGATCATATGGACGAAGGCAAAAGTGAGAAGGGTGATACCGATAAACGTGGGGATGACAAGTCCCAGACGTCGGAGGATGAACTGCAACATAACCCGGATTCTCTCTGAAGACGCACGACCAGTGGCGTGACGTCTGTATTGCTCACAAATGTAAATTCCCTCTCCCGCGGGAGAGGGTTAGGGTGAGGGCTAGCATGGCACGCCCCTCACCCCTGCCCTCTCCCACAGGGAGAGGGAAAACACCCTACTGATTATTCAACAGAAACGTTTTCGAAGTGGTGTTTGCCCAGCGGATCAACCACGTAGCCTTTCACTTCTTTGCGCACTGGCTCGTACACGGTGGAGTGAGCAACAATCAGAGCCGGAGCCTGATCGTGCATAACAACCTGTGCCTGTTTGTAGAGTTCAATACGTTTGTTGTGATCGTCGGTGGCACGCGCCGGCTGGATCAGGTCTTCAAACGGCTTGTAACACCAGCGAGAGTAGTTAGAACCGTCTTTAGCCGCCGCGCAGCTGAACAGGGTAGCGAAGAAGTTGTCCGGATCCCCGTTGTCACCGGTCCAGCCCATCATCACCGCCTGATGCTCACCTGCTTTGGCGCGCTTCAGATACTCACCCCACTCGTAAGTGACAATCTTGGCCTGAACGCCAATTTTCGCCCAGTCAGCCTGCACCATTTCAGCCATACGGCGTGCGTTCGGGTTGTACGGACGCTGTACCGGCATCGCCCACAGCTCTACGGTAAAGCCTTTGTCCTGACCGGCTTCTTTCAGCAGCGCTTTCGCTTTCTCAGGATCGTAGCTGTAGTCTTTAACGTCGTCGTTATAGCCCCACATGGTTGGTGGGATCAGGTTTTTGGCCGCAACGCCAGCGCCCTGGTAAACGGCCTTGATGATCGCTTCTTTGTTCACCGCATAGGTCAGCGCCTGACGCACTTTCACGTCATCAAACGGTTTCTTCTCGGTGTTGAAGGAGAGATAGCCCACGTTCAGGCCAGCCTGCTCCAGCAGGTTGATGTTCTTGTCCTGCTTCATGCGGGCAATATCAGCCGGGTTCGGGTAGGGCATAACCTGGCATTCGTTTTTCTGCAGTTTTGCGTAACGCACAGACGCATCAGGCGTGATGGAGAAGACCAGACGGTCGATCTGTGGCTTGGTACCCCAGTAACCCGGGAACGCCTTGTACAGAATACGGGAGTCTTTCTGGTACTGCAGCAGCTGGAACGGGCCGGTACCGATTGGGTTCAGGTCCACTTTTTCCGGCGTACCGGCTTTCAGCATGTTGTCCGCGTACTCTTTAGAGAGGATAGAGGCGAAGTCCATGGCCAGGTCAGCCAGGAATGGCGCTTCCGGGCGAGTCAGCACGAACTGCACGGTTTTATCGTCAACTTTTTTCACTTCAGCGATCAGGTCTGGCAGACCCATCCCTTCGAAGTATTCATAGCTACCGCCGGACACTTTGTGGTACGGGTTCTGAGCGTTTTTCTGACGATCGAAGGAGAACACAACGTCATCGGCGTTGAAGTCGCGCGTTGGTTTGAATTCTTTGCTGTCCTGCCACTTCACGCCCTGGCGCAGGTGGAAGGTATAGGTTTTACCGTCTTCGCTAACGTCCCACTTCTCCGCCAGGCCAGGAATAACTTCCGTGGTACCGGTTTTGAATTCAACCAGACGGTTATAGATCGGCACAGAGCTTGCGTCGTAAGTCGTACCAGAGGTAAAGAGCTGTGGGTTAAAGCCTTCCGGCGAGCCTTCAGAACAGTAAACCAGGGTTTTTGCCTGTACGCTTGCTGCCACGGTCATAGCCACCAGGCTCAGACCAAGCTTCAGCATCCCTGACTTCTTCAAGGAAATACTCATTATTCTGCTCCAATGTGATGTTTTGCTTTGTTGTGTTACGCCGCCTGACCTTTATTTATTTTTTACCCGGTCCGGTCGGTGATGCCCGAAGGCGTTAAAGGGATGGAGAATCCTTTCAGAAGAGCGTTTGAGTTGCAGCGCAGATCGTCCCTGAAATGCCCCTCGTGCCCTACAATCTGTCAACAGAATGTGAAAACGTCAATACAGGTGACGGGGATTTACGCTGAGTGTGAGAAACCGCAAACAAAGATTAAAAAAACTATGAGCGCCAGTTTTCAGCAGGGAAATTTATGCTACTCGCCATGTTGCAGCACAATTATCTTCATATTTCGCAACAATCAGTGATTAACTTTTATTCAGAATGGGTAAATTTTCTTGCAGAACGGTGATTATCTGAGCACTAAATACCGCGAACGTTAAAACGCACAGCGAAAAATGCTGAGGTTATCCATAAGCAACGCGAAAAAAGATCAATCTATATATAAAAAAATACAATGGATTATGTCACAAAATCACTAACAGACAGGGAGAAGCAGGGCTAAGGGGCGTTTTGAATAATCTGTATGAATAAAGCGTTAATGCAAAAAGGGCTAACCTTGCGGTTAGCCCTTTTTTAAATGTGGTCGGCGAGAGAGGATTCGAACCTCCGACCCACTGGTCCCAAACCAGTTGCGCTACCAAGCTGCGCTACTCGCCGAATGCGGAGCGCATCTTACTGCTGAGGTGCGCCCCCGTCAATCCCTTAATTTAAAAAAGCCATTCAACTGGCGATAAACTCGCCAGGCAAGCTACTGCGCGGCTTTCTGGCTGCTTTCAGGCAGTTTACACCAGTTGTTATTCTCGTTAATCCCCCCGTCCGGCGAGGTATAACCCAGGCAGCCCATAATGGTGTCGTATAGTTCAACGTGACGACGCGGTACCTTGATGTCGGCCTGCTGTTTCAGATGGGCAAACATTTTGGCTTTGTCAGGATTTTCCAGGTACTTATCTGACATCCACATAATCATCGGTACACGGAACTGTTCCGGCGGTGCCAGTTTGCGCGGCGTACCGTGCAAATGTTCCTTTTCGTTAATGGATTCACCGTGGTCTGCCGCATAGATGACAATCGCTTTCTTATCACGCAACTCATCAATCACACGGCTGAGGAACGTATCCACATAGAGAACGGTATTATCGAAAGCATTTACTAACTCTTCCTTGCTACAGCTCGCATTAATGCTGACACACTCCGGTTGCCACTTCGCGAAATCTCGAGTGTAACGCTGGTAATAGCTGTAATGTGATCCTTTGGTATGCAGAATGATGAGATGTTTTCCCTTGGGATGATTTTTCAGAGACTGTGACATCTCCTGGAGCAGCAACATATCATCGACACTCTTTCCACGGTTACGTGGCTCGGCGCCAATCTGCTCGCGATAGGCGATGTTATCCGCCAACGTGTTGGTATAGAACCACATCTCGCTTTGCATGGCGAACAGGTCGGAGCTAAAGCCAAGCTGCTTCAGCACAGCGAACACGTTTTGCTCTTTGAGGGTACGCTGAGGGTTATCGCTCGCACCGCCTTCACGCACAAACATACAGCGCAACGACAGCTTCGTCGCGGTATCGCAGGAGTAGCCGCGGTAAGCCACCAGATTCTTTTCCTGCGCCAGTTTTGGGGTGGTATCGCGGTCATAACCGAGAATGCCCATATGATCCCAGCGCGTCGTTTCGCCGATAACAAAAACCACGTAAGTATCATCCAGCCCATCAGCAGGAGCCTGGTAAGTGAATTTTTTGGCCGGGTTAACCAGCGATTTCACATCACTGGATTCGTCCGCCTGCGCCCAGGCATAAAGACCTAGCGCCGACAGCCAGTTGGACGGCAGATAAGAGTTGGCGACTACGCCGCCGTAGCTTGGCATATCCACGCCCGTCACTTTTTCGACTTTTCTTTGCTGTTTTTCCATCAGGCGGATAGGCGCCCATACCAGCAAACCGGCCAGCAGGACCACAGCGACAGTGCGGATCCGCTGTCCGCGAGTGCGCAACTGGCGCAATAACGTATAGCGGCAGGTATTACTCCAGATAAAGAAGAGTGGGATTAGACAGGTCAAAATTGTCCAGACAATAAAGCCTTTTCCTACCACCTCTTTAGAGAGGTCAATGTCGGTGGTCATTACCGACGCAACAATACCGTAGCCAATGACCACGTTCATAAAGGTCATGTAATAGCTGGCAGCGGCGGAAATAATCACCACCAGCGAGGCCAGAATTTGCCACGTGCGGCGGCCAAAGAGTGAAAGCAAGCGTAGCAGGAAAAATGTAGCGAGGACGGAGCCGAACACTTCAATAGCAGCAAAAATTCCATTTCTTACGGTGAGGTCTTCGAAATAACCTTCCACTCGTCTGAACAGCACCGCGCCATTCAGAAATAATCCGATATAGACAGCCAGCATCAGACACAATCTTTGCTGGGTAATAGACCTAATGTATTTCATTCAAACAACCCTGGGGGAAGGGGTATAAAGACCCGCCGAATCTCAGTGAGAAAGCAGACAGAGTAAGTAAATGCGTAAGAAAGCGTTATCAGAAACGTCTACAAGCGCGGTAAGTAGACCACAGCGGGGGAGAAAAGTGGCAGCAGAGAATGTGATCGGTGCAAATTTTTACAAAATAACAAGTCTGGAAGCGTATCGGAAAGAAATAAAAGAGGCCGTTAAAGCCTCTTTCAGTCAGGTTATGCATGCGCTTCGTTAAACACTTCGCGCTGCGGTTGTCGAATCGTCGTCGACAGGGCCAGCGAAATAATCAACAGGGCGAATATCACGCAGAAGGTGACATAGAATCCGCCGAACAGTGACGCAATTAACGAACCGCAAATACTGCCGATACCGAACCCCAAGTAAATGACGCCGTAATTTTTCGCCAGGTTGTTCAGACCAAAGAACTCGCTCACCAGTGACGGGAACACCGTAATGGTACCGCCGAAGTTAAAGGCCACGCAGGCAATCGCCGCAAAGAAGGTCACTTCATTCAGAGGCGCAAACAGCAGCGCCGCCATTCCCACCAGCGACACCACCTGTCCAAGGGTAATCACACGGATGCGGGCAATTTTATCGGACAGGATCCCCAGCACCAGACGACCAGACAGGTTAGCGATGGAGATCACCGTCACCGCGTTTGCCGCCGTCATGGCATCCAGCTTAACCATGCCCTGCGCGATATCTTTTGCCACACCAATCACATACAGACCACTCATACAGGCCGTCAGGAACATCACCGCCAGCATCCAGTACTGGGGTTTACGCATGGATTGTGCCAGGGTGAAGTCATTCTCTACCACGCCGTTAACGGTTTTTACCTCCTGCTGCGGCGCATCTTTCATCAGGGTTGCGCCAAACAGGATCATCACCAGAACAATAGCGCCCCAGATCATAAAGGTTTTTTCGAGCCCCACAGAAGACAGCAGATGAGAGTCGATAAATTTAAATCCAAGACTGCCCAGACCATAAGAGCCGATGGCAAACGCAGAGATTAACCCTTTACGCTCCGGGAACCATTTAACGCAGTTTGACAGCGTCAGCAGATAACCGGCACCGTCCGCCAGACCGACCAGTACTCCGGCGCTCAGCCAGAGCATCATCAGGTTGTTGGAATGTGCCGTCAGGAAAAAGCCTAATCCCAGCAGGATCCCAGAGGCCATCGTGACGCGCTTCACGCCGAACCGCTCCTGCAACTTGCCTGCGACGGAAGAGGACAACGCCAGCCCAAGACTCAGTAAACCGAAAGAGAACGCCACCTGGCTGACCGGCGCGCCGAGCTTGTCGGACAGCGCACTGTTAAACAGGCTCCAGGTATAGACCGAGCCCAGCGCAAACTGGGTGACGATGGTGCCAAAAAGTGTCAGCCAGCGTGTACGGTTGTAGGAAGATGTATTCATGGCAGTTGTCCTGCAAGAAAAAGTAAGGGAATTTGCTGAGGACAACGATAAACAAAACCCTGATCCGCCTGGGGGAAAACGGCATGAAATGCAGGAGGAACGGAATGAAATGCCTGGAATCAGGAATGAATGACCTTGTCGGGGAATGAAGCGAACGTTTGTTAGTGCCTGCTATCGCTACAAACCCCATGGATATTGTATTTAATATGTTATCGTTACGTTTTAAAAAGTTACAACGTCAGAAATTTGCACTCACGCCCAGCGTGTACAGAAACGCTTCTCCCGTCGTATCGCCCTCCCCCTGCGCTAAGGAGGCATACGCCGCCATATGCGTGTTGAACGGAATATCGGTGCCTACGGTGACATCCATCCAGTTCCCATTTTGGGCCAGGGCGGGCGTTTGCGGCATCCCAAACTGGGACTTCCACTGGTTTTCACCATACTGCTGGTTATAGCTAATCTGCGCCCAGGGACGGAGATCGCCATAGTGCGTATCCACGCGCCAGCCAAGCGTACTCACGCTGGCATGCCAGAGAGGGTCGGTCAACGCCTGAGTTGTCACGCTATCACCAAACTCATTGATCATCATCGACGTCGTGCCGTCATAACGCCACGCCACTACCGGGCCGGTCGTTATACGGCCTGAAAGCGGAAAATTCCAGCCGACGCTCATGGCCCCGGCTGGCGTCAAGCCAGACGGCAGATTCAGAGCGAGCCCCGGTGCGTTTTGTGAGGACTGAATGCGTTCAGTCAGGATATCGTCATAACGCGGTTGGTGATCCGCATCCCATGTATAACGTTCCGTCGTATTACTTTGCGGGTCTGAAACGATATATTCCTGTTGCCAGGCAAATGCTGAGTGACAAAAAAACAAACAGGCTGAGATCCCCACCAGGCCAGAAACAGCATGGCGACCACTGATTTTTTTTATCATCATCAAAGCGACTCCAGAGAGAGCCGAATTCGGCGATTTTTATCATTGTTCAGGAAGAGTGTTAGGGCTTATGGCCCTGTATTAACTATTGTCTTTATACTAGACACGTCAAGCCTGACGGAATGAAATTTATAGCGATAACCGTGTCATAAGGGAGAAAACCGATGCAACGTTGCGGTTGGGTAAGCCAGGATCAGCTCTATATCGACTATCACGATCGGGAATGGGGCGTGCCGGAAACGGACGGCAAAAAGCTTTTCGAGATGATCTGCCTGGAGGGTCAGCAGGCGGGTTTGTCATGGATTACGGTACTGAAGAAACGGGAAAACTACCGCAATGCCTTCCATCAGTTCGATCCCGTCCGGGTCGCCGCGATGACCGACGACGACGTGGAGCGACTGGTGCTGGATGCCGGTATCATCCGCCATCGCGGTAAGATCCAGGCCATCATCGGCAATGCACGGGCTTACCTGGCAATGGAACAAAACGGTGAATCGTTCTCAGAGTTTGTCTGGACGTTTGTGAATAACGATCCGCAAATCACGCAGGCCACCACGCTCGCAGAAATTCCCGCTTCGACTCCGGCCTCAGACGCACTCTCGAAAGCGCTGAAAAAACGCGGCTTTAAGTTTGTCGGCTCCACCATCTGCTACGCCTTTATGCAGGCCTGTGGCCTGGTCAATGACCATGTTACCGGCTGCTTCTGTCACCCAGGAGGCCATCATGATCCGCAAATGGCAAAGTGAGAATACCGCGCCGCTTTTGAGCCTATGGCTCGAAAGCACCACCGAGGCGCACCCGTTTATCAAGGCGAGCTACTGGAAAGAGAACGAGGCCATGGTGCGGGACGTTTACCTGCCTTCAGCAGAAACCTGGGTCTGGGAACAGGATGGCGAACCTTACGGATTTATCAGCGTGATGCAGTCTCAGTTTATCGGCGCACTGTTTGTCGCACCGACGTACATCGGGAAAGGCATCGGGCGTGCGCTGCTGAACCACGTTCAACAGCGCTTTCCGCACTTAAGCCTGGAGGTGTATCAGAAAAATGTCCGGGCGGTGAATTTCTACCATGCCCAGGGCTTTCGCATCGAAGACAGCGCCTGGCAGGAGGATACCCAACACCCGACGTGGATCATGAGCTGGCAGGCGGATCAAACGCCGTTAAGGTAAGCTCAGGACCCTGATATTTCTCGACCCAGGCCAGCGCCGTATTGCCCGCGCAGCCATTCCCCAGCTTCGAGCTGGGGAGATCTTTGGTCAGCACGTTAACGGCACCGTTTTTACAAATACCGCCCTCGTCCAGAGCCAGATCCGGCCACGCCCCCTGGTGGATGCAAATCACGCCAGGTTTGATTCCGTCGCTCACCACCGCCCCAGCCAATACCTGCCCACGGTGGTTCCAGACGCGCACCACATCACCATCGGCAATCCCGCGCGCTTTCGCATCTTCAGTATGAAGCGTGATCGGCTCCCGCCCGGCGACTGCATACTGCTCCCGCAGCGACGTATAGTTAAGCTGGCTGTGCAGACGATGTGCAGGGTGTGCGGATAACACCTGGAGCTGCTCCGGCTGGGCATTGCCGTGCCACTCGTCCGGCTCAAGCCATGTCGGATGCGCAGGACAATCCGCGTACCCAAAGCGGGCAATGCGCTCGCTGTAGATCACGATCTTCCCGCTCTCGGTTTTCAGCGGATGGTTCTCCGGGTCGCGACGGAAATCAGCGAAACGGACAAACTGCGCGTTCTGCTCGCTCTCCGGCATTTCAAATATCGCGTTCGCTTCCCAGAATTCAGCAAACGGCGGCAGCGTCACGCCCTGAGCTGCACCGCGCTGAGCGGCAATCTGATAGAACGTTTCCAGCCACTCAAGATCGGTTTTCCCTTCGGTGAAACGCTCACGACCGCCCGCTTCCCAGCGTTCGCTCAGTTCCGCAAATACGTCAAAATCATCCCGCGCTTCATCACGCGGTGCCACCACGCGCTTCATTGGCACCATATGCTGATTGCTGTAGTCACCGGTCATGGTGAGATCGTTACGCTCATACGAGGTGGTGGCCGGCAGTACGATATCGGCATGTTTGGCCGAGGCGGTCCAGAAGCATTCCGAAATGACCACCAGCTCCGGCTTCTGCCAGGCGCGGATCAGACGATTGGTGTCCTGATGGTGCGTGAAATTCGACCCGCCCGCCCACCAGACAAATTTAATATCCGGGAAATGACGATCCAGGCCGTTGTGCTGATAAAACCCGCCCGGGTTTTCCAGGGCTTCAACAATACGCGCCACCGGAATTTTATCGACAGCATCAACACCCCCCTGTACCGACCCCTGCATGGAGGCCAGCACGGCGGCTCTGCGGGTGGGGTTGCCGCCATTGGCGAAGTGATATGAGAGCCCAAACCCACCGCCCAGGGTACCAATTTGCCCGAGCATCGCGGCAAGCGTCACCAGCATCCAGTGTTTCTGCTCGCCAAACTGCTGGCGCTGCATGCCCCAACCGGACATCAACATCGTGGTGTTTTCATGGAACAACGCTGCCAGTTCACGGAGCTTGTCCGCAGGAATGCCACAAATATCGGCTGCCCACGCTGCCGTTTTGGCAACACCATCCGTTTTACCCGTCAAATAATCGGCGAATGTGTCGAAGCCCGAAGTACAACGCGCGAGGAAGTCGGCGTCGTGCCAGTCATTCTCCACCAGCGTATGGGCGATACCCAGCATCATCGCCACGTCGGTACCCATATGCGGGGCAAGCCATTCGGCGCTGTCACCAAAGAAATCCATGGTTTCAGAGCGCATGGGGTCAATACAGATGATGCGCTTACCGCTCTTGCGCAGCGCATCAAAATAGCCAATACCCTGCTCGTCGGAAGCATTCCAGGCAATTTTCAGCGTGTTGAGAGGGTTGGCACTCCACAGCACCACCACCTCGGTATGCTCCAGTACCAGCGGCCAGCTGGTCTGCTGCTGATAAACCTCATTACCGCCGACGACGTACGGCATGATCGCCTGCGCCGCGCCAGTGGAGTAATCCCCCAGATGGCCCGTGTAGCCGCCAGCCAGGCTCATGTAGCGCTGCAGCAATGTCGATGCTTTATGCAGCACGCCGTTGGATCGCCAGCCGTAAGAGCCGGCAAAAATGGATGCAGGCCCGTAGCTGTCGCGGATGCGCTTGTGCTGGGCGTGGATCAGCGCCAGCGCGTCATCCCAGCTCACACGCACAAACTCATCCTGTCCCCGAATGCCCTGCGGCTTGTCCGGCGAAGCCAGAAATCCTTTACGCACCATCGGCCAGCGCACGCGGGTTTTGCTGTGCACCTGATCGCGAACGACGGTCTGTAAAGAGTTGGGGTGTTGTGTTGGCAATGCCCCACGGGAAGACAGGACATTTTCGCCGTCGGTTTCAACCAGCATCGGTCCCCAGTGGGCGGCGGTCAGAATGGTTTTTGTTGAGGTGCTCAAAGCGTGCGCTCCTGGTTGCGTGCAGGTTTACGGTCTTGTTATTGAGGCCGTTTATGGTTTGTCACAAATTTCAGAGTTATCCCCGGAATTTTCTCCGTATCCGGACGTCATAATCAACTGCCACGTCCGTCGTGGCAAAGAATAAAAAGGATTAAGGAAAGAAGATGAAAAAACGCGTACTCGTTATTGCCGCTCTGGTGAGCGGTGCACTGGCTGTTTCTGGCTGCACAACAAACCCATACACCGGTGAACGCGAAGCGGGTAAATCCGGCATCGGCGCGGGTATCGGTTCACTGGTCGGGGCGGGTGTCGGTGCGCTCTCCTCCTCCAAAAAAGATCGCGGTAAAGGCGCGCTGATTGGCGCAGCGGCAGGCGCAGCGCTCGGTGGCGGCGTCGGTTATTACATGGATGTACAGGAAGCGAAACTGCGCGACAAAATGAAAGGCACCGGCGTGAGCGTCACGCGCAGCGGAGACAACATCATCCTGAATATGCCTAACAACGTGACCTTCGACAGCAGCAGCGCAACGCTGAAACCAGCCGGTGCGAACACCCTGACCGGCGTGGCGATGGTGCTGAAAGAGTACAACAAGACCGCCGTGAACGTGATTGGCTACACCGACAGCACCGGCAGCCAGGATCTGAACATGCGTCTGTCTCAGCAGCGTGCTGATTCCGTAGCCAGCTCGCTGATCACCCAGGGCGTTGAAGCGACCCGTATCCGCACCAGCGGCATGGGCCCGGCAAACCCTATCGCCAGCAACAGCACGGCGGAAGGCAAAGCGCAGAACCGTCGCGTTGAAATTACGTTAAGTCCAATTCAGTAATCGCATTTCCCCCTCTCCCCATGGGAGAGGGTCGGGGTGAGGGCATCAGACCGCACACCCCGGCATGAACCCCTTGCCATCGTTGATTTTCCCGCTAAGGTATTCTCACTAAAGTCAGGGAATTCAGTGATGAGCAAACCAACGCGGGCCACCATCAGCGACGTGGCGAAAGCCGCCAGAACCGGTAAAACCAGTATTTCACGCTATCTCAACGGCGAGAAACACCTGCTTTCCGATGCGCTGCTGGCACGAATTGAGCAGGCCATTGCCGATCTCGACTACCGCCCCAGCATCATGGCGCGCGGGCTTAAACGTGGCCGTACCCGTCTTATCGGACTTATCATCGCCGATATTACCAACCCCTACTCGGTAAACGTGCTGAGCGGTATCGAAGCCGCCTGTCGCGAGAAAGGTTTTACCCCGCTGGTCTGTAACACCAACAACGAGGTTGATCAGGAGCTGCATTATCTCGATCTGCTGCGCAGCTACCAGGTGGAAGGTATCGTGGTCAATGCCGTGGGGATGCGGGAGGAAGGGTTAAACCGGCTACAGCAATCTTCCCTGCCGATGGTACTTATCGACCGTAAAATCCCGGAGTTCGCCTGCGACGTCGTCGGGCTGGATAACACCCAGGCGGCCACGACTGCCACCGAACATCTGATCGAACAGGGCTTCGAAGCAATCCTGTTCCTGAGCGAACCGCTGGGCATGGTGAATACCCGTCGCGAGCGACTGAGCGCATTTCGCGCCACGCTTGAGCGCTATCCTGGCGTGATCGCCGAAAATGCCGAAACCCCGCTTCATGAAGCCGACCAGCTCGACAATACCCTGCGCCAGTTCCACACCCGCCACCGCGGAATGCGCAAAGCCGTCATCTCCGCCAACGGGGCGCTGACCCTCCAGGTCGCCCGCTCACTCAAACGCATTGGTCTGCACTGGGGCAGCGATATCGGTCTGCTGGGCTTCGATGAACTGGAGTGGGCTGAACTGGCCGGCGTAGGCATTACCACGCTGAAACAACCCACCTGGCAAATCGGCTATGCCGCTGTTGAACAAGTGGTTCGTCGCATTGAAGGGATCAGCGATGCCGTGCGCGAGCAGGTGTTTTCCGGCGAGCTGATTGTTCGCGGCTCCACAGCCCGTTAATTTCCCCTTGTGATGTCGATCATAAATTCAACATCCTGAACTTTTCTTTGGAACCGGTTCCATCTAGCGTAATAGTATCGATGTGCGTTGGATGGAGTCCAAAGATGGGCAGGAAAATAATGGTGGTTACCGCCGCGTATGGCGCGGAACAGGTGCGACAGGCGGGTGGTCAACGGGCAATGCTGCCCGTGATTGCGGGCGCGGGGGCCGACGGCGTAGAAATCCGTCGGGAGTTGTTCAGCAACGAAGAGTTACTGGCGCTACCTGCGCTGGGTGAATCTATCGAGCTGCTGGGTCTGCTGGCGTGTTATTCCGCGCCCGCTGCGCTGTTTATGCCCGACGGTACCCTCAATCCCGATCTTCCCCGCTATCTCTCCGAAGCCAGCACGCTGAACGCCCTGTGGCTGAAGGTTTCTCTGGGACATTTCAGCGACACGCAACCGCCAGACGCTCTGCGTACCCTGCTCAATGAGAGCGGCATGGCGCTGGTGGTCGAAAACGACCAGACGGACTGCGGCCAGCTTGCGCCGATGCAGCGCTTCCAGACCGCCTGCCGGGAAATGGCGCTCCCCGTTACGCTGACGTTCGACATGGGAAACTGGCTGTGGGTTGGCGACTCGCCGGAAGAAGCGGCACACCATCTGGCTCCGGCGGTCAGCTATATCCACGTGAAAGCTGCCGTACCGCATAAAGCGCAGTTCCGCGCTGTCGCGCCGGATCGCGCCGATGCGCGCTGGCTGGCTCTGCTCAGTCAGCTTCCTGCCGATGCCCCACGCGGGATCGAGTTCCCGCTGGAAGGGGCGGACTTAACCGCCGTCACCCGCCATTACGTTAACCTGCTGCGCGAGGAGTAAACCATGCACAAGACGCTGGATGTCATCACTATCGGTGAAGCCATGGCGATGTTTGTTGCCACCGAAACCGGTGAGCTGAGCACGGTAGAGCACTTTATCAAACGCGTGGCTGGCGCAGAGCTGAACGTGGCGACGGGGCTGGCACGCCTTGGCCTGAAAACAGGCTGGGTCAGCCGCGTGGGTGATGACAGCTTTGGTCACTTCGTTCTCGATTCGCTGAAAAAAGAGGGGATTGATGCCGCAGGCGTGACGCTCGATGGACGCTTCCCGACCGGCTTTCAGCTGAAATCGAAAGTCGAAAATGGAACCGATCCCATCGTGGAATACTTTCGCAAAGGGTCGGCGGCAAGCCATCTCTCGGTGGAAGATTATCACGCCGACTACTTTGCGAGTGCACGCCATCTGCACCTGAGCGGCGTGGCAGCCGCGCTGTCAGCCAGCTCATATGAGCTGCTCGATCATGCCGCGACCACCATGAAGACCCAGGGTAAGACGATCTCTTTTGATCCTAACCTGCGCCCGGTGCTGTGGAAAAGCGAGGCGGAGATGGTCGAGAAGCTGAACCGTCTGGCGTTCCAGGCTGACTGGGTTCTTCCGGGCGTGAAAGAAGGAATAATCCTCACCGGTGAAAACACACCGGAAGGGATTGCCGATTTTTACCTGAATAAAGGGGTAAAAGCGGTGGTACTGAAAACCGGTGCCGATGGCGCATGGTTTAAAACAGCGGATGGCGAGCAAGGCGCCGTCGCAGCCGTGAAGGTTGAGAACGTGGTCGATACCGTCGGTGCGGGTGATGGCTTTGCCGTCGGGGTCATAAGCGCCCTGCTGGAAGGCAAACCGCTGCCGCAGGCTATCGCTCGGGGCAACTGGATCGGCTCGCTGGCCATTCAGGTGCAGGGTGACAGTGAAGGATTGCCGACGCGCGCACAGCTTAACGAGTAAATCCCTCTCCCATGGGAGAGGGCCAGGGTGAGGGCAACGACCCGCACATATAATTAAACCACCGTGTACCCTACAGACAACGGCGGTAACAACCTCAACAACAGAGGCAAGCCTATGAACAGTTCGACCAATGCAGTAAAACGCTGGTGGTACATCATGCCAATCGTGTTTATCACGTACAGCCTGGCGTACCTTGATCGTGCCAACTTCAGTTTCGCATCCGCCGCGGGGATCACCGAAGACCTCGGGATCACCAAAGGTATTTCGTCTCTGCTGGGCGCCCTCTTCTTCCTGGGCTACTTCTTCTTCCAGATCCCCGGCGCAATCTATGCCGAACGCCGCAGCGTGCGTAAGCTGATCTTCATCTGTCTGATCCTGTGGGGTGCCTGCGCGTCACTGACCGGCGTAGTCAATAATATCCCTGCCCTGGCCGCCATTCGCTTTATCCTTGGGGTAGTTGAGGCGGCGGTTATGCCGGCCATGCTGATCTACATCAGCAACTGGTTTACCAAATCTGAACGCTCCCGTGCGAATACCTTCCTGATCCTCGGTAACCCGGTCACCGTGCTGTGGATGTCAGTGGTGTCCGGCTACCTGATCCAGTCTTTCGGCTGGCGCGAGATGTTTATCATCGAAGGGGTGCCGGCAATCATCTGGGCCTTCTGCTGGTGGGTGCTGGTAAAAGATAAGCCTGCTCAGGCGAAATGGCTCTCCGAAGATGAAAAAGCTGCCCTGCAGGCGCAGCTGGATAAAGAACAGCAAGGGCTGAAGGCGGTGCGTAACTATGGCGAAGCCTTCCGTTCCCGCAACGTAATCCTGCTGTGTGCGCAGTATTTTACCTGGAGCATCGGCGTGTATGGTTTCGTGCTGTGGTTGCCGTCCATTATCCGCAGCGGCGGTGAAAACCTCGGCATGGTCGAAGTGGGCTGGCTGTCATCCGTCCCGTATCTGGCGGCGACCATAGCGATGATCATTGCGTCCTGGGCATCGGACAAACTGCAAAATCGTAAACTGTTTGTCTGGCCACTGCTGCTGATCGCTGCCTTTGCCTTCATTGGCTCCTGGGCCGTGGGCACTAACCACTTCTGGGCCTCGTATACGCTGCTGGTGATTGCCGGTGCGGCGATGTACGCCCCGTATGGTCCCTTCTTTGCGATCATCCCGGAGATGCTGCCGCGTAACGTGGCAGGCGGTGCCATGGCACTGATTAACAGTATGGGTGCGCTGGGGTCGTTCTGCGGGTCGTGGTTTGTCGGTTACCTGAACGGTGCAACCGGCAGCCCGTCAGCCTCATACATTTTTATGGGGGTGGCACTTTTCGCCTCTGTGTGGCTTACTCTGATTGTTAAGCCTGCTAATAATCAACAAATTCCCGTCGGCGCACGCCACGCCTGAATCTTTAAAAATCAACGGAGATAAGCATGAAGCCGTCCGTCATTTTGTATAAAGCACTGCCTGATGATCTGCAAAAACGCCTGGAAGAACACTTCACCGTCACACAGGTGAAGAACCTAAGTCCGGAGACCGTGGCACAACACGCCGATGTGTTCGCCCGTGCCGAAGGCCTGCTGGGTTCAAGCGAAAAAGTGGATGTGGCGTTGCTGGAAAAAATGCCGAAGCTTCGTGCTACCTCAACCGTTTCCGTGGGTTACGACAATTTTGACGTGGACGCCCTCAACGCCCGCAAGATCCTGCTGATGCATACACCTCATGCCCTGACGGAGACCGTGGCCGACACGCTGATGGCGCTCATACTCAGTACTGCCCGCCGTGTGGTGGAAGTGGCCGGGCGCGTCAAAGCGGGCGAATGGACAAAAAGCATCGGCCCGGACTGGTTCGGGGTGGATGTTCATGGCAAAACGCTGGGGATTGTGGGCATGGGCCGGATCGGTCTGGCCCTGGCACAGCGTGCACATTTCGGCTTTAACATGCCGATTCTGTATAACGCGCGTCGCCATCACAGTGAAGCCGAAGAACGCTTCAACGCCCGTTATTGCGAGTTAGATACGCTGTTGCAGGAAGCGGATTTTGTCTGTCTGATCCTGCCTCTGACGGACGAAACCCGTCATCTGATTGGCAAAGCGGCGTTTGAAAAGATGAAGAAATCGGCCATTTTCATCAACGCGGGTCGTGGTCCGGTCGTGGATGAGAAGGCGTTAATTGCGGCGCTGCAAAATGGCGAGATCCACGCGGCCGGTCTGGACGTGTTTGAACAGGAGCCGCTGCCGGTAGATTCCCCGCTGCTGTCGCTACCGAATGTTGTCGCGCTGCCGCACATCGGCTCTGCCACGCATGAGACGCGTTACAACATGGCGGCCACCGCGGTGGAAAATCTGATCGCCGCGCTGCGTGGAAACGTGGAGAAAAACTGCGTCAATCCCCAGGTCCAACAGTAGAAACGAAAAAACCCGCCAGAAGGCGGGTTTTTAAATTCTTTGCTACTGGGTTGGAAGCTTACAGGCTTACAACGTTACCAGCTGCTGGGCCTTTAGCGCCGCTTTCGATGGTGAAGGAAACTTTCTGACCTTCGTCCAGAGATTTGTAGCCATCGTTCTGGATAGCAGAGAAGTGTACGAACACGTCTTTAGAGCCATCGTCAGGAGTGATGAAGCCGAAACCTTTATCAGCGTTGAACCATTTTACCAGACCAGTCATTTTAGCAGACATAGAATTACCTTAATTAACAAATATATTGAGCCTTCCGGCTTGATGGATTGCGTTACAGATTTTTAAGCGATGAAGGAAGGGTCACAACGAAGGGTATCTATGGATAACAATCTGGACTGCTTTACTAAACTGCTTTAGGTCTGTGTAACAAACCGACGCGAACAGTTATACCGATGTGGTAGAGGAATGACAAGCGTTATTTTCGACATCAGTAAAAAAACCCCGCCTGAAGCGGGGTTTTTTCGGTTTATTCTGTGGCAGCGACGGCCGCACTCCACGCCTGGCTAAAGGCCTGGTGCTGGGAGGCCAGCGGCCCAATCAGCGTATTGTACTGACTTGCCTGCTGTGAGGTCGGGAACTGAATACCGTTGGCAACAAAACTCACCTGAGTCCCTTGCTGGGAGATAAAATCCCCCACCTGAACCAGCTGCTGCGTGAAGATCTGCGCGGCCGGGATCAGCGGTTGCATGGCGTCAGACGGTTTGGTCACCACTTTCTCATACACTTTGTCGAAGACCGGTTTGAGATCGTCGCCCTGTTTCAGCGCGGAACGTGACGCATCAGCCTGCATTTTTGCATTCTGCAACTGCTGGCTCAGCACACCGAGCGCACCGTTAGACTGGCGCAGCGGTTCACGCTGGGTCACATAATCCTGCGGGACACGAATGGCGTTAACGCTATCCACAACCGGACGAATACCGGAGTCCATCGCCTGGCTCACCTGCTGTGAATAACCATAGAGAATGGCGTAATCAGACACGAAGGGGCCAAACTGTTTTTTCTGATCCGCAGTCAGCGTCGGCAAACGCTCGCCGCTGCGCATCACTGTATTCTGCAGAAAATCGATAAACGCCTTGCGCTGATCGCCTTCTTTATCAAAACACCCACTCAGGCTAACAACCATTAACAACGCCGCAATAGGCGCAAACCAGCGAGAGCAGGACTTTCCTGTCGCCATTTCATTACTCCTTTCACCCAAAAAAGCGCACACCGGCACACGCGTGCCCAACGCTGACAAGGATAGTCCAGGTCAGCGTCGCAAGATACTCTTTTCATGCAAAACGGCTATTGCCGTTTTATTTCTTAGCCTTTACAAAAAAATACCTGGCGAAGCCGACATATGGTTAATCAGGTAATTAGCATAACTATCCATATGGCTGAAACGCGTAAAGCGACAGCACCCGCACGATTAATCACAACCACAACGATCCCTCGTCTGTATTAGGGACTATTCTTAATGGGCTCTCTGATGTTCTTGATCCCGGTGTGTGATTTAAGAGGAGTTCTCAATGGAATATAAAGATCCTGAGTTTGAGCTGCTGAGCAGCCTGGAACAGATTATTTTTAAAGATGTGCCGCAGACCGTTACCCTGCAACAAAAATCCAATCCCTTTACAGAATATGAGCAATTGCGCAAAGGGACAGGACTAAAAACGGATGAATTCGCCAGAGCGATGGGTGTCAGCGTGGCGATGGTGCTGGAGTGGGAGTCGAAACGAGAGAAACCCACGCCAACCGAGTTAAAGCTGATGCGCCTGATTCAGGCCAACCCTGCACTCAGCAAACAGATAGCATGATGCAGTAAAGTGAGTTACCGCCCCCGCCTTTGCGGGGGCTTGTGTTTTAAAGGCTTTCACAACGCCAACCCGCCTCCCCCCACACCAGTTGATGTGTTAACGCTAACCCTTGCAGAAAGCCTTCATCGTGTGACACCACCAGCAGTGCCCCCGGGAAACCGGCCAGGGCCGCTTCAATCGCCTGGACCGATGCCAGATCCAGATGGTTGGTCGGTTCATCAAGCAGCAACAGCTGCGCGGCGTTCTCGCGCCACAATACGCAGGCCAGAGCGGCTTTCAGACGTTCACCTCCGCTCAGCGCTGCCAGTGGGAGTGAGACTTTATCCGCCCCCAGCTGAAGCTGTGCCAGACGGGTACGCAACGCCCCCTCTTCCAGCGGCGTATTGCTCAGATTGAGATGCGCCATCACCGACTGCGTCAGATCCAGCTGCGACAGGTGTTGATCGAGATACGCACACGTTACCGAGACCTTGCAGCTGCCTGCACGGGGTGCGGTTTCACCGAGGATCACTTTCAACAGCGTTGATTTCCCGCAGCCATTGGGCCCCCTGAGCGCCACGCGCATCGGGCCGTCCATCCGCCAGTGCATTGGCGGAAGTGAGACATGCGGCAATTGCAGTTCCTCCAGCACCAGCACCTGTTTCCCCTCGGCAATCTGGCTTCCCG
The DNA here is from genome assembly GCF_003965585.1 of Enterobacter sp. WCHEn045836. Taxonomy (NCBI): domain Bacteria; kingdom Pseudomonadati; phylum Pseudomonadota; class Gammaproteobacteria; order Enterobacterales; family Enterobacteriaceae; genus Enterobacter; species Enterobacter sp. WCHEn045836. Next base: position 18,887 of record NZ_RXPT01000028.1, on the reverse strand, counting down.
GCAGGGTAAACATGACCGGGGCATCTTCTTCCACCCGTTCCCGCGCCTTGTTGACCGCGGCATTCAGCGCATCGTTTTGTTCGCTGTGCTGCTTTTTCCATGTGCCAATACGTTCCTTTGCCGCGCCTTTGTATTTGACCCGCTCAAACGACGCGATATTCAGGGTATCGACCGTACGCAAAGTCTTCGCCGAGCGCCGCTGGCTGTCGTCATGCTCTTTCTGCATTCGTGCGCGGGTGCGTTTGCGCTCCGTTGCCGCATGCTCCAGCGCCGCGCGGGCAGCCTGCTGTTCGGCATCACGTTGCTGTTTATAGTCTGCGTAATTGCCACCATAGCTGCGCAGCCCGGAGGCGCTCAGTTCAAGAATACGCGGCATCTGCGCCAGCAACTCACGATCGTGGGAGGCAACCAGCGCACCGCCCTGATAACGACTCAGCTGGTCGTAAAACCACGCCCGGCCTTGTCGATCCAGATGGTTGGTGGGCTCGTCCAGCAGCAGGAAATCCGCTTCAGCCGTAAAGGCACCACACAGCAGCGCGCGGATCCGCTCGCCACCGCTGAATTCGGCGGCAGGTTTATTGGGGTCAAACGATGGCAGTTTCGCATGGACAAACGCCTCGCTCAGGCGTTCGGCTAAATCCCAGTAGCCGTCGAGCGTCTCCAGATCGTCAGGCTGGTAATCACCGCGATCGATGCGCTTACGCGCGGCAAAAATCGCGTCGTAACCGAGCAGTTCAGCAAGCGTTGTCTGCGGGGAGATATCCTGCTGCTGCGCCACATAGACATGTGAGACAAAACGCTCAATATGACCGCTGGCAGGTTCATCCAGCCCCGCCAGCATACGCAGCAGACGCGTTTTTCCGCTGCCGTTACGCCCAACCAGCGCGCACAGGGACGGAGCCAGAGAGAGATTCAGTGGACCAAAAAGGGTATCGCCCGTCGCAAACTGACAGGTGACCTGATGCAAAATAAAAGAAGGGGACTGCGCAAAATGAGCCATAAACACTCCTGAATGAAATCAAAACATCCCCTGCCGACGCGGTCGCGTTTAGCAAGGATCGAAATTCATCAGTCGTGTTTGTTCATTTTCGGAATGCGCTCCTGAGGGAGAAAGTTAACGCCGGTAAGGATAGCGGTAATGTGTTGACCATTTCAAGATTAAATTTTCACCGGTACGCCATAAAAAAACCCGCCGAAGCGGGTTTTTAGCCTGTACATGCCCGGCGGGCACATTACTGCAGCAGCGAAATATCCGCCACGCGCAGGAACAGCTCACGCAGTTTTTCGAGCATAGAGAGACGGTTAATACGCAGATCTTTATCTTCCACGTTAACCATCACTTTCTCGAAGAAGGCGTCGATAACGTCACGCAGCTCCGCCAGCTCTACCAACGCTTCCTGGTAACGGCCTTCTGCGAAGTATGGCTCCAGCTTGTCACGCAGCACCACAACCTGCATCGCCAGGGCGATCTCTTCCGGCTCTTTCAACGTCGCGGCGTTCACACGCTCGTTCAGCGTTTCGTCAGATTTCGCCAGAATGTTGGAGACACGCTTGTTCGCCGCCGCCAGGGCAGATGCCGCTTCCAGCGTACGGAAGTGAGAAACCGCCTTCATACGCGCATCGAAGTCAGCCGGACGCGTTGGACGACGCGCCAGCACCGCCTGAATGGTATCCACGGTGTAACCTTCGTCCTGATACCACGCGCGGAAGCGACCGAGCATAAAGTCGATCACGTCATCCACCACGTTGGCATTGGTCAGCTTGTCACCGTACAGACGCACCGCTTCTTCGGTCAGAGTCTGCAGATCGAGGTTCAGGTTCTTCTCAACGATGATACGCAGCACGCCCAGCGCCGCACGACGCAGCGCGAACGGGTCTTTATCCCCTTTCGGGTGCTGACCGATACCGAAGATACCCGCCAGGGTGTCCATCTTATCGGCAATCGCGACCGCACAAGCTACCGGGTTAGACGGCAGTTCATCGCCTGCAAAGCGCGGCTGATACTGCTCGTTCAGGGCTACCGCCACATCTTCCGCTTCGCCATCGTGACGCGCGTAGTGCATGCCCATGACGCCCTGGGTGTCGGTAAACTCGAAGACCATGTTGGTCATCAGGTCGCACTTGGAGAGCAGACCCGCACGGGTGGCATGGTTAACGTCCGCGCCAATTTCACGGGCGATCCAGCCGGACAGCTCCGCGATACGGTCGGTCTTGTCGCGCAGCGTACCCAGCTGCTGCTGGAACAGCACGGTCTGCAGGCGCGGCAGGTTATCTTCCAGACGCTTTTTACGGTCGGTGTTGAAGAAGAACTCCGCATCCGCCAGACGTGGACGTACCACTTTCTCGTTACCGGAGATAATCTGCTGCGGATCTTTCGATTCGATGTTCGCCACGAAGATAAAGTTTGGCAGCAGCTTGCCGTCGTTGGCATAAACCGGGAAGTATTTCTGGTCACCCTTCATGGTGTACACCAGCGCTTCTGCCGGAACCGCGAGGAATTTCTCTTCGAACTTCGCGGTCAGCACAACCGGCCATTCCACCAGCGAGGTGACCTCTTCCAGCAGGCTGTCGCTCAGGTCAGCGTTACCGCCAATCTTGCGCGCCGCCTCTTCTGCATCGGCTTTGATTTTGGCTTTACGCTGTTCGTAGTCAGCAATGACTTTACCGCGCTCCAGCAGGATCTGCGGATACTGGTCGGCATTGTCGATGGTGAACTCTGGCTCGCCCATGAAGCGGTGACCGCGAATCACGCGATCGGATGCCACGCCCAGAATGGTCGCCGGAATAACGGTGTCGCCCAGCAGCAGGGTCACGGTGTGTACCGGACGCACGAAGTGTACGTCGGACGCGCCCCAGCGCATCAGCTTAGGAATGGGCAGCTTAGCCAGCGAAGTGGCGATCATGTCTGGCAGCAGCGCTTCGGCGCGTTCACCTTTTACGTGAGCGCGATACAGCAGCCATTCGCCTTTATCCGTGGTCAGACGCTCGGCCTGGTCAACGGTGATGCCGCAACCACGCGCCCAGCCTTCTGCGGCTTTGCTTGGATTGCCTTCCGCGTCGAACGCCTGGGCAATCGCCGGGCCACGTTTTTCCACTTCACGATCCGGCTGTGACGCCGCCAGGTTAGCCACTTTCAGCGCCAGACGACGCGGAGCAGCAAACCACTCAATTTTACCGTGCGCCAGGCCAGCGTTATCCAGCTCGGCAGTCACGTTCGCAGCAAAAGATTCAGCCAGGCTGCGCAGGGCTTTTGGTGGCAGCTCTTCGGTGCCAATTTCCACCAGGAAAGTTTTCTCAGACATGGCCGCCTCTTATTTGTTTCGGTTGCACATCGGGAAGCCAAGGGCTTCACGGGACGCATAGTACGCTTCTGCAACGGCTTTGGTCAGGGTGCGAATACGTAGAATGTAGCGCTGACGTTCAGTCACGGAGATCGCTTTGCGGGCGTCCAGCAGGTTGAAGCTGTGGGCGGCCTTCAGAATACGCTCGTAGGCAGGCAGCGGCAGCGGAGTCTCCAGCGCCAGAAGCTGCTGCGCTTCTTTCTCGTACTGCTCGAAGCAGGTGAACAGGAAGTCCACGTCCGCGTATTCGAAGTTATAGGTGGATTGCTCCACTTCGTTCTGATGGAACACGTCGCCGTAAGTGGTTTTACCCAGCGGGCCGTCGCTCCAGACCAGGTCGTAAACGCTGTCTACGCCCTGAATGTACATGGCCAGACGTTCCAGGCCGTAGGTGATTTCACCCGTAATCGGTTTACATTCCAGACCGCCAACCTGCTGGAAGTAGGTGAACTGCGTCACTTCCATGCCGTTCAGCCACACTTCCCAACCCAGACCCCAGGCACCCAGCGTTGGGTTTTCCCAGTTATCTTCCACGAAACGAATGTCGTGAATGGTTGGATCCATACCCAGCTCTTTCAGTGACCCAAGGTACAGTTCCTGAATATTGTCTGGCGATGGCTTAATCACCACCTGGAACTGATAGTAGTGCTGCAGACGGTTTGGGTTTTCGCCGTAACGGCCATCGGTCGGACGACGGGAAGGCTGCACATAAGCAGTCGCCATTGGCTCTGGCCCCAACGCGCGCAAGCTGGTCATCGGGTGTGAGGTGCCTGCGCCGACTTCCATGTCCAAAGGTTGAACAATGGTGCAGCCCTGGCGAGCCCAGTAATCCTGTAAGGTCAGGATCAGGCCCTGGAAGGTCTTGGTATCAAACTTTTGCATAGTATTTCGTGCTGGATACGTGTGGTTTTAAATGGAAGGGACCAGTATACCCGCTGGCTGCAAGATATACAGTACGAAACGGGGTTGTTTAGGGAAAATTGGGAAATAAGCGTACGAGCCAGAACGCGGCGGGCGTCTGGCTGTCGATTATGCGAGCAGGTTAGCGCATGGAGAGATGCAAAAACTGGCCGTCCGCATCAAACGAGCAGACAAAGCCCTCTTTACGAGAAGTATGGCCCCGCAGCTCATAGCTGCCCTGAAAGCGCTCAAAGCCGATGACATCAATTTTCTGTGCGTCCAGGTTATAGCGATGAGCCGCCTGATCTTTACACAGCTGTTCCATATTCAGGGAGCGTTCCGGGCTGATCTTGCCCTGCTGCGCTTTTTGCACCGGTGCTTCCTGAGGCGCACTACATCCGGCCAGTACCACCAGCAGAAAGAGTGACCCCACACGTTTCATCATCATTTTTATTACCGCCCTGGTCAGTGGCTGTTATTTTTAGTAGCAAAGCTTTTATAGATTACGGTCTGGCATTCTGCGAATCTCGCGTTTGCCATACAAGTCCGCGTATTAAAACTCAGATTTTTCCAAGGAAAGACTTTTACACAATAGCAGTCACACTCTATTTACAGGGAAAAGAGGAACTGATGCAGTCAAAAATTAACTGGATTGATAATCTGCGAGGAATAGCGTGTCTGATGGTGGTCATGATCCACGCGACGACATGGTATGTCACAAACGCACACAGTATCAGCCCCGTTGACTGGGATATCGCGAATATTCTCAACTCCGCGTCGCGCGTGAGCGTGCCGCTGTTCTTTATGATTTCCGGTTTTCTCTTTTTTGGCGAGCGTAGCGCGCAACCGCGACACTTCATCCGCATCGCCGCATGCCTGGGGTTTTATAGCGCCGTCGCGCTGATTTACATCACGCTATTCACCTCAATTAACCCCGGCCTGTCACTCAAATATCTGCTGCAAAAGCCGGTGTTTTATCACCTGTGGTTTTTCTTCGCCATTATCGTTATCTACCTGGTATCACCGTTGATTCAGGTAAAAAACGTCAGCGGAAAGATGCTTCTGGCGCTGATGGTGGTGATTGGCATCATCGCCAACCCGAATACCGTCTCACAAAAAATTGACGGTTTTGAGTGGCTGCCGGTAAACCTTTACATCAATGGCGATACCTTTTACTACGTAATTTACGGCATGCTGGGACGTGCTATCGGCATGATGGATACTCAAAAGCGCGGCATCAACTGGCTATGTGGGGCGTTGTTTATCATCGGCGTGATTGTCATTTCACGCGGGACGTTGCATGAGCTGCAATGGCGCGGCAATTTTGCTGATACCTGGTATCTGTACTGCGGGCCGATAGTCTTCATCTGTGCCGTTTCCCTGCTGACGCTCGTTAAAAACACCCTGAACGCGCGCCCTCTTCCCGTGCTGGGGTTTATCTCGCGGCACTCGCTGGGCATTTACGGCTTTCACGCGCTGGTGATCCATGCGCTACGCACGAGAGGCGTTGAACTCAAAAGCTGGCCAGTGGTGGATATCGTCTGGATTTTCTCCGTCACACTGGTCGTAAGCCTGCTGCTGTCGATGCTGCTACAGAAGGTAGACACCCGCCGCTTCGTCAGTTGACGACGCGCTGTCGGGCCCGATGAAACTGGCGCGGGGAGGAAAACCCTGCCGCCAGGGAGGCCTGCTCCACGCCACGCCCCTGCAATAACCACTGCTCCGCCACCGCCAGACGCAGCTGTTCCAGGTAATCACGAACGCTTATCCCCAAATGCGTCTGGAACAGGCGGGTTAAATGGCGCGGGCTGACATGCGCCAGCGCGGCAATATCCGGCACGTTCCAGGCTTTTTGTGGGTCTGCGGTCAGCGCATCCTGAGCACGATGGATAGCCGGATGAAGATGATTGCGGTAGCGTAACCATGGCGATAGCTGCGGATCGTCCCCGGACCGGCGGAACCAGACCACCATCTCGCGCGCCACAGCCAGGGCCCTTTCTGGGCCGCACAGGCGGTTAATCATATGCAGCGCCAGGTCGATACCCGAGGTGATCCCTGCGCTGGTCCAGACATTCTCATCCTGCACGAATATCCGGTTCTCTTTAATCGTCGCCGTAGGGGCGGCAGCACGTAAACGCCCGATAACTTCATGATGCGTTGTGCACTGCCGGTTGTTCAGCAGCCCTGATTTTGCTGCCAGCAATGCCCCTGAACAGACGCACATCACGGTGATATCCTGGCGCTGAATAGCCGGCTGCAGGCGCATCAGCCAGTGCTGGATCTGCATCGCCTGCGGCGTAGAAAACTGAACGCGGGAGTCGCTTACACCGGGCAGAACCAGCAGGCTCCCTTCCGGAAGCCTTTCCGGCAATGGCGTGATACCGCTCATCATCAAACCAATCGACGTTTGAACCTCAGGTTGCGGGCCAATGTAATGCAGACGAAAGGCATCGCCTGCCAGGACAAAGGTTTCTGCCGGGCCGGTCATGTCTAATGACAACACCCCGGGCAACATAACGAACCAAACGTCGATGCGCATTACAGTGACTCCAGCGTCTCCGCTACCGTTTTAATTCCGGCAAAACGCCCAGACAGTACCGCTTCGGTACGATGACGAATTTCCGCTGCGCTAAGGGTAATTCCCTTGTACGTCATGGGAAACGTCAGCGTTGCCTCGCTAACAAAGGTCACAGCATAACCCAGATCGGATGCCACCCGTGCGGTGGTTTCGCAGCACTGTTCAGTGCGAATGCCGCACACGATCAGCTGGTTGATATCGCGCTCGCGCAGCCAGCGATCCAGGCCCGTGTCCGTGAAGGCATTATGGACGTGTTTCTGGAAAACCACATCCGGCTGATGACGTAAAAAGGTCATCGGTTTGACGTAGCCGCTTTGCAGTGAGAAAGGGCCGTTTTCATCCACATGGAAAATATCGACGACGGGAATGCCGCGTGATTGACAGCCTTCTGTCAGCCCCAGCATTGCCTGCTGAAAGGCCGGCATATCTTGCTCCTGCCAGTAATCGCGGTGATGAAAAGACTGTTGGGTATCGATGTTGATTAATGCAATACGTGACATGATGAATCTCCTCGCCAGTGGGTATGCGTACATACTGGCGAGGAAACAGGCACACGGACAGACCAAAAAAGGACATCCTCGTGCCTCTGACAGACAATCACGCTTATGACATCAGCGGCAGCAACTGCTGATAGATTTTGCGGAACACATCGCGCCTTTCAGCATATCGCGCGTGGCGAGTTGCGTCGGGCAGATGAGCCTGTTCCAGCGTGAGCTGTGGCAACAGTTGCGAAAGCGGTTTTTCCGGGTTCATGGCTATCTGCGCCAGCCGCGCGGCACCCAGCGCCGGGCCCACGTCACCCCCGGTACGATAGTCCAGCTGCAATCCACTGATATCAGAAAGCATCTGGCGCCAGTAGCTGCTACGTGCGCCACCGCCGATCAGGGTGATGCTTGCTGGTTTCAGGCCGCAGTCATGGACCACGTCCATTCCGTCCGCCAGCGCATAGCCCACGCCTTCCAGAACCGCACGCGCCAGTTCCGCAGGACCGTGCTGATGGGTTAAACCAAAAAACACCCCTTTCGCTTCCGGGTTGTTGTGCGGCGTACGCTCACCGGAGAGATACGGTAAAAACCAGACGGTACCGGCATTTTCATCCGCCTGCTGTGCTGCGGTAATCAATGCCGGAACATCGGCCATCCCGGTCAGCTTCGCCGCCCAGTCCAGGCAAGACGCTGCACTGAGCATCACCGACATCAAATGCCATTTTCCTGGCAGCGCATGGCAGAAACTGTGCACCGCATTTTCCGGGTTGCTGCGATATCCGTCGCTGACGGCAAAATAGACGCCAGAGGTGCCGAGAGACAGCATGGCTTGCCCCGCATCAACCATCCCGACACCCACGGCGCCCGCCGCGTTATCCCCACCGCCGGCCACCACCGGCACAGCAGGCATATTCCAGCGTTCCGCAACGGCGGACTGTAAGGTGCCGGTAATTTCGCTGCCTTCAAAGAGTGCGGGCATATGCTCACGGGTGAGATGACAGGCATCCAGCATCGCCTCGCTCCAGTCGCGTTTCGCCACGTCGAGCCACATGGTGCCGGCGGCGTCGGACATGTCGCTGGCAAAATCCCCCGTCATGCGAAAACGCAGATAATCTTTTGGCAGTAAGACCTTCGCCACCTGACGGAAAATCGCCGGCTCATGGCGTTGCACCCAGAGGAGCTTCGGCGCGGTGAAGCCGGGCATCATCAGGTTGCCGGTGATGTCACGGGACGCAGGCACTCGCTCTTCAAGGAGTACGCACTCTTCCGCACAGCGGCCATCATTCCAGAGGATCGCAGGGCGCAGCACGCGATGCTGGCTGTCCAGCAGCGTAGCGCCGTGCATCTGTCCGGCGATACCCAGCGCGGTGACCTCACGCAGACTGTGCTGTTCACCTAAGGCCTTGATTGCGCGATCCGTCGCCAGCCACCACTGCTCCGGGTCCTGTTCCGACCATAACGGATGCGGACGCGAAACCTGCAGTTTTTCAGTCTGCGTTGCTAACACGTCACCCTGCTCGCTTAAGAGGATGGCTTTCACACCCGATGTGCCAAGATCAATCCCGATATACATTGTGGTGGCTCCTTTGACAGAAATGCCCGGTGGCGCTTCCGCTTACCGGGCCTACGTTTTTACTTGTCGAACAGGTAGTGATTGACCAGATTTTCCAGCAGTTCCTGGTGTCCGCTCTGGTGCTGCGGCGCCAGCTGATGTTGTTCAGCGTACTTCGCAATTTCCGCCAGCGATAACTGGCCTTTCAAAATTTGCTGGCCCAGTTCACTGTTCCAGCCGCTATAACGCTTCGCGACACGTTTATCCAGCTCACCGTCTTCAATCATGCGCGCAGCGACTTTCAGCGCCAGCGCCATGGTATCCATCGCGCCAATGTGGCCGTAGAACAGATCGTATTTATCGGTGCTCTGACGACGTACTTTGGCGTCAAAGTTCAGACCGCCGGTAGTAAAACCACCCGCTTTGATGATTTCATACATCACCAGCGCATTCTCTTCCACGCTGTTCGGGAACTGGTCGGTATCCCAGCCCAGCTGTGCATCACCACGGTTAGCATCGACCGAGCCGAAGATGCCCAGCGCAATGGCAGACGCAATTTCGTGATGGAAAGAGTGACCCGCCAGGGTGGCATGGTTGGCTTCAATGTTAACTTTAATCTCTTTTTCCAGGCCGAACTGCTTCAGGAAGCCGTACACGGTCGCGACGTCGTAATCGTACTGGTGCTTGGTTGGTTCCTGTGGCTTCGGTTCAATCAGCAGCGTGCCGCGGAAACCGATTTTATGCTTATGCTCAACCACCATCTGCATGAAGCGGCCAATCTGCTCGCGCTCCTGACGCAGGTCGGTATTCAGCAGGGTTTCATAACCCTCACGGCCGCCCCACAGAACATAGTTCTCGCCGCCCAACTGATGCGTGGCATTCATTGCGGTCACGACCTGGGTGGCCGCCCAGCTAAACACTTCCGGATCCGGGTTAGTTGCCGCTCCGGCGCCATAACGAGGGTTGGTGAAGCAGTTCGCTGTGCCCCACAGCAGCTTCACGCCACTTTGCTGCTGCTTCGCCGCCAGCACATCCACCATCTGCGCAAAGTTGTTCAGGTACTCTTTCAGCGATGCGCCTTCCGGCGACACATCCACGTCATGGAAACAGTAATACGGCACGTTCAGCTTGTGGAAGAATTCAAATGCCACATCCGCTTTGCGCTTCGCCAGCTCGATAGCCTCACCCGGCTGTTGCCACGGGCGGTCAAAGGAACCCACACCGAACATATCGGCGCCGTTCCAGCAGAAGGTATGCCAGTAACAGGCGGCAAAGCGCAGATGATCTTCCATGCGCTTACCCAGCACCAGCTCATCCGGGTTGTAGTGACGAAATGCTAAAGGATTGGTCGTTTTCGGGCCTTCGTAACGAACACGATCGAGTTGGTCGAAATAAGCTTGCATATTGAGCTCCATAATCAGGGTATGCGGCGAGTCGTTGATACAGGAGTAATAGTGAATAGACATTTTGGGTTGCTCAATTACGTTATTTCACACTGCTATTGAGAGAATGCGCAACTGTGCGCTGGCTCGCAAAATAATGCGCAAGCAAACTATTTTTCGGCGCAGATTCCATAATCAAATGTAATTAAGACCTTACGTATTTTAAAATCCGATCGCGGTCATAAATTCAGAAATAAACCAAATATCGTAATGAGAAGATAAAAATCTGTAATTGCCAGCCCGCCTTTCCGCGTTAAAAATTTGCTGCGTCTCAGCAGTGAATGTTTCTTTTATCTCAGCAACACATACCCCTACAAAAGGCCTAATAATTATGAAGATAAAGAACCTGACCCTAACGCTCTGCACTACTCTCCTCCTTGCATGCTTTGCAGGACATGCCAAAGAGGTCAAAATTGGCATGGCGATTGATGACCTGCGTCTGGAACGCTGGCAAAAAGATCGCGATATTTTTGTTAAAAAAGCGGAATCACTTGGCGCAAGTGTGTTTGTGCAGTCTGCAAATGGCAACGAAGAAACGCAGATGTCGCAAATTGAGAATATGATTAACCGTGGCGTTGATGTACTGGTCATTATCCCTTATAACGGCCAGGTATTAAGCAACGTCGTGAAAGAAGCGAAGCAAGAAGGGATAAAAGTCCTGGCCTATGACCGCATGATTAATAATGCGGACATTGATTATTATATTTCGTTCGACAATGAAAAAGTGGGTGAACTGCAGGCAAAAAGCCTGGTCGATAAAGTGCCGCAGGGCAATTATTTCCTGATGGGCGGCTCGCCGGTGGATAACAACGCCAAACTGTTCCGCGAAGGCCAGATGAAAGTCCTCAAGCCGTATATCGACAGCGGCAAGATTAAAGTGGTTGGCGATCAGTGGGCGGACGGCTGGTTGCCTGAAAATGCGCTGAAAATTATGGAAAACGCGCTAACCGCGAATAACAACAAAATTGATGCCGTCGTCGCCTCCAACGACGCCACAGCCGGTGGTGCCATTCAGGCGCTGAGCGCCCAAGGGCTGGCCGGGAAAGTGGCCATTTCAGGCCAGGATGCGGATCTCGCCGGTGTCAAACGCATCATCGCGGGCACCCAGACCATGACGGTGTATAAGCCCATCACTGAACTGGCCAACACGGCTGCGGAGATCGCCGTAGAGCTGGGGAACGGTAAACAACCGAAAGCCGACGCGACGCTGAACAACGGTCTGAAAGATGTGCCGGCTCGCCTGCTCACGCCAATTGAAGTCAATAAAGAGAACATTGACGCCACCGTCATCAAAGACGGTTTCCACAAGAAGAGTGAACTGTAATCCAGCGCAGCCCCTGCCCTGCGGGGGCGCATCGACTTGTACTGTTTTTACCTCGGGTCATGTGGAGCAGTTATGCCTTATTTACTTGAAATGAAGAGCATCACCAAGCGTTTTGGCGCGGTGAAAGCGGTCGATAACGTGAGCCTGCGGCTAAATCCTGGTGAAGTGGTTTCGCTCTGCGGCGAAAACGGTTCGGGTAAGTCGACGCTGATGAAAGTGTTGTGCGGGATCTATCCGCATGGCAGCTACGAAGGTGAAATTGTCTTTGCCGGTGAGGTCATTCAGGCCACCCACGTTCGCGATACTGAACGTAAGGGTATCGCCATCATCCACCAGGAGCTGGCGCTGGTGAAGCATCTCACCGTGCTGGAGAATATTTTCCTCGGGGCCGAAATTTCGCGACGCGGCGTGCTGGATTACGACACCATGACGCTACGCTGTGAAAAACTGCTGGCGCAGGTCAGTCTGGCCATTTCGCCAGATACCCGCGTGGGAGACCTGGGTCTGGGGCAGCAACAGCTGGTTGAAATCGCTAAGGCGCTGAACAAACAGGTCAGGCTGCTGATCCTCGACGAACCCACGGCCTCTCTCACCGAACAGGAAACGGCCGTCCTGCTGGATATCATCCGCGATCTGCAAAACCACGGTATCGCCTGCATCTACATTTCGCACAAGCTCAACGAGGTCAAAGCCATTTCTGACACCATCTGCGTGATCCGCGATGGCCAACACATTGGCACACGAGAAGCCGAAGGCATGAGCGAGGATGACATCATCACCATGATGGTGGGGCGCGAGCTGACGGCCCTTTACCCGAATGAACCTCACACAACGGGTGATGAAGTATTACGCGTGGAGAACCTGACCGCGTGGCACCCGGTTAACCGCCATATCAAACGCGTTAACAACATCTCCTTTTCCCTGCACCGGGGTGAAATTCTCGGTGTTGCCGGGCTCGTCGGTGCCGGGCGGACTGAAGCCGTACAGTGCCTGTTCGGCGTCTGGCCAGGGCGCTGGGAAGGTAAGGTTTATATCGATGGTAAGCCGGTAAAAATCGACAACTGCCAGCAGGCGATTGCCCACGGAATTGCCATGGTGCCGGAAGACCGCAAAAAAGACGGCATCGTGCCGGTAATGGCGGTGGGTAAAAACATCACGCTCGCGGCACTCGATCAGTTCTCCGGCGCGCTGAGCAGCCTTGATGATGCCGCTGAGCAACAGTGCATTCTGCAGTCTCTCGCCCGCCTCAAAGTGAAAACATCCTCACCGGAACTGGCCATTGGACGCCTGAGCGGAGGCAACCAGCAAAAAGCCATTCTGGCGCGCTGCCTGCTCCTCAATCCACGCATATTGATCCTTGATGAGCCGACGCGTGGCATTGATATCGGTGCGAAGTACGAAATCTACAAACTGATTAATCAGCTTGTACAGCAAGGGATTGCCGTCATTGTCATCTCCTCTGAATTACCCGAAGTGCTCGGCCTGAGCGACCGTGTGCTGGTCATGCACGAGGGCAAACTGAAAGCCAATCTGATTAACCAGAACCTGACGCAGGAGCAGGTGATGGAAGCCGCTTTAAGGAGCGAACGTCATGTCGAAAAGCAATCCGTCTGATATCAAAGTCGCTGTTCAGACGCCCGGCGCATTCGCGGGGTTAAAAGCGCTGAATCTGCAGGTATTCGTGATGATCGCGGCGATTATCGCCATTATGTTGTTCTTTACGTGGATGACCGATGGCTCCTACCTGAGCGCGCGTAACGTCTCTAACCTGCTACGCCAGACTGCCATCACCGGCATTCTTGCCGTGGGCATGGTCTTCGTCATTATCTCGGCGGAAATCGATCTGTCGGTCGGGTCGATGATGGGCCTGCTCGGCGGCGTCGCGGCCATTTTTGACGTCTGGCTTGGCTGGCCGCTGCCGCTGACCGTGGCGGTGACGCTGGTGTTGGGTCTGGTCCTTGGCGCCTGGAATGGCTGGTGGGTTGCCTACCGGAAAGTCCCGTCGTTCATTGTTACTCTGGCAGGAATGCTGGCCTTCCGCGGCGTATTGATTGGTATCACCAACGGCACCACCGTCTCCCCCACCAGCGCGGCCATGTCACAGATAGGTCAGAGCTACCTCTCCGATAGCGTGGGCTTTACCCTCGGCGTGGTCGGGCTGCTGGCGTTCGTGGCCTGGCAGTGGCGTGGCCGTATGCGCCGTCAGTCGCTGGGTCTTGCCTCCTCCCCATCAACATCCGTGGTGGGACGTCAGGCGCTGACAGCGGTGATCGTGCTCGGCGCGATTTGGCTCCTGAATGACTATCGCGGCGTGCCTACGCCGGTTCTCCTGCTGGCCCTCTTGCTGCTGGGCGGCATGTTTATGGCCACGCGCACCGCGTTTGGCCGCCGTATTTACGCCATCGGCGGCAACCTTGAGGCCGCCCGTCTGTCAGGCATTAACGTAGAGCGCACCAAGCTGGCGGTGTTCGCCATTAACGGCCTGATGGTGGCTATCGCCGGGTTGATCCTCAGCTCGCGTCTCGGGGCGGGTTCCCCGTCAGCCGGGAACATTGCCGAGCTGGATGCTATCGCCGCCTGCGTCATTGGCGGTACCAGCCTCGCGGGCGGTGTCGGCAGCGTGGCGGGTGCGGTGATGGGGGCATTTATCATGGCTTCGTTGGATAACGGGATGAGTATGATGGACGTCCCGACGTTTTGGCAGTATATCGTCAAGGGGGCCATTCTTTTGCTGGCAGTCTGGATGGACTCTGCCACCAAGCGGCGTGCCTGATAACCGTATTGTGACTTATTTGGGAAGCGAGCCATGTTTGAAAAGCGTCACCGCATTACGTTGTTATTCAATGCCAACAAAGCTTACGACCGGCAGGTGGTAGAGGGCGTTGGTGAATATTTGCAGGCGTCGCAATCCGAGTGGGATATCTTTATTGAAGAAGATTTCCGCACCCGACTCGAGAACATCAAAGACTGGCTGGGCGATGGCGTCATCGCTGACTATGATGACCCTGTCATTGAGCAATTACTGACAGACGTCGACGTCCCGATTGTGGGCGTCGGCGGCTCTTACCATTCGCCCGAGCACTATCCTCCCGTTCACTATATCGCCACCGATAACCATGCGCTGGTTGAAAGCGCGTTTCTGCATTTAAAGGAGAAAGGCGTCCATCGCTTTGCGTTCTATGGTTTACCGGCCTCCAGCGGCAAACGCTGGGCCGTTGAGCGCGAACACGCCTTTTGTCAGCTTGTCGCCCAGGAGAAATACCGCGGCGTGGTCTATCAGGGGCTGGAAACCGCGCCGGAAAACTGGCAGCACGCGCAAAACCGTCTGGCTGACTGGCTGCAGACGCTGCCGCCGCAAACCGGCATTATTGCCGTGACGGACGCCCGTGCGCGCCACGTATTGCAGGTCTGCGAACATTTGCACATTCCGGTGCCGGAAAAGCTGTGCGTGATTGGCATCGATAACGAGGAGCTGACCCGTTACCTTTCTCGCGTGGCTCTCTCTTCAGTGGCGCAGGGCACCCGACAGATGGGGTACCAGGCCGCAAAATTACTGCATCGTCTGCTGGATAACGAATCCCTGCCGCTTCAGCGCCTGCTGGTTCCCCCGGTCCGCGTGGTAGAACGTCGCTCAACGGATTACCGCTCCCTGAACGACCCGGCGGTCATCCAGGCGATGCACTTCATCCGCAACCACGCCTGCAAAGGTATCAAGGTCGATCAGGTGCTGGATTCCGTGGGTATTTCCCGTTCGAATCTGGAGAAGCGTTTTAAAGAGGAAGTGGGCGAAACCATCCATGCGGTCATTCACGCTGAGAAGCTGGAGAAAGCGCGCAGTTTGCTCATTTCCACGTCGCTGTCGATCAACGAAATCTCGCAGATGTGCGGCTATCCGTCGCTGCAGTATTTTTATTCGGTGTTCCGTAAAGAGTATGACAACACGCCGAAAGAGTATCGGGAACGCCACAGCGAAGTCATGATGTAGAAAAGAAAACGCCTTCCAGTGGAAGGCGTTATTGGGATTACATATGGGCGGCGATAAGTCGCTGGTTATCCTGGTACATCGCAAACAGGTAGTTGTTATAGCGCTGACCCTGGGTGGAATAACCTTTCAGCTTGTGGATCATCGTACTGGCCGTCACTTCCTGATCCGCTTTACGCAGCTGAGCACGCGACTTACGGAACGACGAGTAGGCCGGATGCGTGTTCAGGTTTACCACATAGGCGTTCACTGAATCCTTCACCGATTCAAACTGCGAGTAGCCCTTCACCTTACCCGGCGCATTTTTACAACGCCCCTTCACACACTTCATGCCGAAGAGGTTATTGTTGTTGCGCGCCAGCTTCGAGGTGCCCCAGCCACTTTCGGCTGCAGCCATTGTCGCGACCATGCTGCCCGGAATGATGTCGACACGCTCAAGGAGCGAATTCCACGGCACACGACGGGTGTTACCGTTCCAGCTCACCTTGTAGCGCTTTGCGATATCTTTCAGGCGCGCACGCTCGGACGGCGTCCAGCGGCTATCGTACTGTTTGGCGATCAACCAGTTACGATCCGCCGTAATCGCGGCGTTTTGACTTGTGATGTAAGGCATTACCGTCCGGAGAAACGCTTTTTTCCTTGGTGTTCCGGAAGGGTATTTTCGCAAATCAGGAAGTGAACTACTCTTTGCACTATTGCGAGAATACTCTTGTTTACTGCTAACCTTACTACTTGTCGTCTTTATTACGTGGGCTTTCTTACTCGTTGTATCCGTGTGCGTCTTCGCAAGCACCCCACCCGAAAATGTCGTGGTGAGTAACATGAGTATCGCGGCCCCATATCGTCGAATGGGAGTCGATATCATTAGGTCTCCTGGTCGGATATAAACATTCCAACACCTTATTTTTTTCACAAATTTGAGAGCGGAATCTCAAATCATATCAAAAATAGACTTCAAGAGCACGTATAGAAATAGTCCAATTCCGAAACTATGTCACCTGAAACGTGCTCATTTAAACATCAATTCTGAAAATTTGTGTGCGTTCTCGCAGATAACTGCCTAATTTTGCGCGGGATCACTCATCCTCTCACGTCATCCTTGCAGAAAGCGCCGGGGGATGAGTTTTTACCCAACACCTGATGGCACACTGGTCAAAAATGCCGCGACAGGAAAATGGAATGAAACGCACCGCACTGGCTTTTCTGATGTTACCCGCACTGGCACATGCCGACTGGTCATCACCGGGATTTAGCGCCTTTAGCGCCGAAGGCACCGGCGTGTTCACCAGCCAGGCAAAGCTTGCGAAGGGTACGCGCCCTTTGACAGTGAGTTTTGACAACACGTGCTGGCAGCCAACAGAAGCGATAAAACTCAACGAGATGCTGTCGCTCAAACCGTGTGACGGCACGCCGCCGCAGTGGCGTCTGTTCCGCGACGGAGAGTACCAGATGCGTGTCGATACCCGATCCGGCACGCCAACCCTGATGCTGACCATCAAGAGCACAGCAGAACAGCCGGTGGCAGACGTTATCCGCCAGTGTCCAAAATGGGACGGAAAACCGCTGACGCTGGAGGTGGGGAATACGTTCCCGGAAGGCTCCGTGGTGCGAGATTTCTACAGTAAACAAACCGCGACGGTACAACAGGGAAAAATTACCCTTCAGCCTGCTGCCAACAGCAACGGCCTGCTGCTGCTTGAGCGCGCCGAAACCGACAAACCCGCGCCGTTTAGCTGGCAAAACGCTACCGTCTATTTCGTACTGACCGACCGCTTTGTGAATGGCGACCCCACCAACGACAACAGCTATGGTCGCCATAAAGATGGGATGCAGGAGATTGGTACCTTCCACGGCGGCGATCTGAAAGGGCTTGCGAGCAAGCTTGATTATCTGCAACAACTGGGGATAAACGCACTCTGGATAAGTTCCCCGCTTGAGCAGATCCACGGCTGGGTCGGCGGTGGCACCAAAGGGGATTTCCCCCACTATGCTTACCACGGCTACTACACGCAGGACTGGACAAAGCTTGATGCCAACATGGGCACCGAAGATGATTTACGTCATCTCGTCGATGAAGCGCACAAGCGCGGCATCCGCATTCTGTTCGATATCGTCATGAACCACGCGGGTTACGCGACGCTTGCCGACATGCAGGAGTACCAGTTTGGCGCGCTCTATCTGCAGGGTGATGAGCTGAAGAAAACGCTGGGTGAACGCTGGACGGACTGGAAGCCGGGCACAGGACAAAGCTGGCACAGCTTTAATGATTACATTAACTTCAGCGATAAAGCCGCATGGGAAAAATGGTGGGGTAAAAAATGGATCCGCACCGATATTGGTGATTACGACAACCCAGGCTTTGACGACCTGACCATGTCGCTGGCGTTTTTACCCGACCTGAAAACGGAATCCACCACGCCATCCGGTTTGCCGAACTTCTATCAACACAAGGCCGATACCCATGCCAAAGCTATCCCGGGATACACCCCGCGAGATTACCTGACGCACTGGCTGAGCCAGTGGGTACGCGAATATGGTATTGACGGTTTCCGTGTTGATACGGCAAAACACGTTGAGCTGGCGGCCTGGCAGCAGTTGAAGGACCAGGCAAGCCAGGCGCTGGCAGCCTGGAAAGGTGCTCACCCGGACAAAAAACTCGACAATGCGCCATTCTGGATGACGGGTGAATCCTGGGGCCACGGGGTCATGCAGAGCGATTATTACCGCCACGGCTTTGATGCGATGATTAACTTCGATTATCAGGAGCAGGCGGCAAAAGCGGTGAACTGCCTGGCCGATATCGATCTGACCTGGCAGCAGATGGCGGAAAAACTGCAAAGCTTTAACGTCCTGAGCTATCTCTCCTCGCATGACACCCGCCTGTTCCGCGAAGGGGGCCAGCGCGCGGCAGAGCTGCTGCTATTAGCGCCGGGCAGCGTACAAATCTATTATGGGGATGAATCAGAGCGTCCGTTTGGGCCGACGGGTTCCGATCCTCTGCAGGGAACACGCTCGGATATGAACTGGCAGGATGTGACGGGCAAACAGGCGTTGACCGTCGCCCACTGGCAAACGCTGGGTCAGTTCCGCGCCCGCCATCCGGCGATAGGTGAAGGCAAGCAAACCACGCTTTCGCTGAAAGAGGGGTATGGATTCTTACGGGAACATAATGGCGATAAGGTGATGGTCGTCTGGGCGGGAAATCAATAGCCCCTCACCCTAACCCTCTCCCCAAGGGGCTGAGGGATCCCCAGTAATTTTTTACCAAAAGCGACGAATGTTA
>NZ_RXPT01000027.1:0-48931 GCF_003965585.1 Enterobacter sp. WCHEn045836 | reverse complement strand
GCCTTCTCGATCTGCACCAGATTGGTGTGCTGCGGGTTGCCTTTCGCCAGCGGTGACGGGCGATGGGTGGTCAACGTGTTGATGCATGAACCGTGGTCGATCCGATCGCCGTTCATGTTGGCGTCGTGCCAGGCCCCCTGGCCCATCGCGCTGACGCCGGGCATGATACGCGGGGTGACTTTCGCGGCAATGCGCACTTCGCCGCGGTCGTTAAACACGCGCACCATATCGCCGTTTTGAATACCGCGTTTTGCCGCATCAACCGGATTGAGCCACACCTCCTGACGACAGGCGGCTTTCAGCACATCCACGTTGCCGTAGCTGGAGTGGGTGCGCGCCTTGAAGTGGAAGCCAAAAAGCTGCAGCGGGTAGGTTTTACGTTCCGGGGCATCCCAGCCGTCAAACGTTGAAGCGTACACCGGCAGCGGGCTGATGGTTTCATCTTTTTCCAGCTCCCAGGTGGCGGCAATCTCTGCCAGCTTGCTTGAGTAAATTTCAATCTTGCCTGACGGGGTTTTGAGCGGATGGGCATCCGGATCATCGCGGAATTTTTTATACGCCACGAAGTGTCCATTGGGATCTTTGCGCTTATAAATGCCCATTTTTTTCAGTTCGTCATAGGACGGAAGCTGCGGATCTTTCTCCCGCATTTTGGCGTACAGATACTGCAGCCACTGCGCCTGTGTCCGGCCTTCGGTGAATTTCTGATAGATATCCGGCCCGAGGCGTTTCGCCACTTCGCTCATGATCCAGTAGATGGGCTTCCGCTCAAACTTCGGCGCGGTGACGGGCTGCAGGAAAATCAGATAGCCCATGTTGCCCGCATAATCGTTCGGAATGATGTCTTCCTGCTCGACGGTCATAAGGTCCGGCAGCAGGATGTCGGCGTATTTCGCCGAAGAGGTCATAAAGTTGTCGATCACCACGATGGTTTCGCACTGGCTTTCGTCCTGCAGAATATCGTGGGTTTTGTTGATGTCGGAGTGCTGATTGATGATGGTGTTACCGGCATAGTTCCAGATGAACTTGATTGGCACATCCAGCTTATCCTTGCCGCGCACGCCGTCGCGCAGGGCGGTCATTTCCGGGCCGCGGGCGATGGCATCCGTCCAGCTAAAACAGGAGATCTGCGTTTTTACCGGGTTTTCCGGCAGAGGCATCCGTTCGATGGTGATGGTATAGGTCGATTCGCGCGCGCCGCTGTTACCGCCGTTGATACCCACGTTGCCGGTTAAGATCGGCAGCATGGCGATGGCACGTGACGTCAGCTCACCGTTGGCCTGGCGCTGCGGTCCCCAGCCCTGGCAGATATAGGCGGGTTTTGTCGAGCCAATCTCGCGCGCCAGCTTGATGATGCGATCCGCCGGAATACCGGTGATGCGCGAGGCCCACTCCGGGGTTTTCGCCGTGTTGTCGTCACCCTGGCCGAGAATATACGCTTTGTAGTGCCCGTTAGCAGGCGCGCCTTCCGGCAACGTTTTTTCATCATAGCCCACGCAGTATTTATCAAGGAACGGCTGGTCGACCAGGTTCTCGTTGATTAATACCCATGCAATTCCGGCTACCAGCGCGGCATCGGTACCCGGACGAATCGGGATCCATTCATCTTCACGTCCGGCAGCGGTGTCGGTATAACGCGGGTCGATGACGATCATCCGCGCATTAGAGCGTTCGCGCGCCTGTTCGAGATAGTAGGTGATCCCGCCGCCGCTCATACGCGTTTCCGCCGGATTATTGCCGAACATCACCACCAGTTTGCTGTTTTCGATGTCGGAGGTGCTGTTGCCATCGTTGCTGCCGTAGGTGTACGGCATCGCGCAGGAAATTTGCGCGGTACTGTAAGTGCCATAGTGGCTCAGGAAGCCGCCGTAACAGTTCATCAGGCGCGCCACCAGCGAGGCGTAAGGGGAAGAGCGGGTGATATTGCCGCCGACAATGCCGGAGGAGTAGTTAATGTACACCGCTTCGTTGCCGTATTTTTCGACCACGTTTTTCAGGCTGCGGGTCAGGGTATCCAGCGCTTCATCCCAGGTGATGCGCTCAAATTTACCTTCACCGCGTTTGCCCACGCGCTTCATCGGGTAGTTAAGGCGGTCAGGATGATTAATGCGACGGCGGATGGAGCGTCCGCGAAGACAGGCGCGGACCTGATGATTGCCGTAGATATCCTCCCCGGTATTATCCGTTTCCACCCAGTAAACTTCATCGTCACGGACATGCAGACGCAGCGCGCAGCGACTGCCGCAGTTCACCGAGCAGGCTCCCCAGACCACTTTATCTTCAGCAGGCTGTACGGCGTTTTGCACCGCAGCAGCGGCGCTTTTCAATCCAAACGGCAACGAGATGCCACCGGCGGCAAGCGCCAGAGAACCCATCGCGGCGGATTTAACGAGCGTTCGACGGCTTATACCGTCGTGATGTTCGACATCGGACATGACTCACCCCATCATTTTATTTGCGTATTATTTTCGCCCGTGATTACAACCGGGCTAATGATGGGGTGAGTGTTACTTATTTGGAGGTATTAAATATTAATCCTCATCAATTCAAGGGGGATTGGCGTCAGGAAAGGGGATAAAAATCACTGCGGTTCGCCTTGCGGACTCTCCTGGGTGCCAGACGCAGCCCCGCTGCCTGTGCGCGTGTACAAAATTTTGAAGGTGTCATTGGCACAATGCCCAACGACCTGCGCATCCGGCTGATCGGCCTGATCGTTGGGTACGATGTTCAGCGTAAAGCCAGATTCCGGTACGCCGTTGTTGATGATTTTCTGCTGAATGTCGCTTTTTACACGTTCGCAGGAATCCGGTGCCGCCAGCGCGGCGGTAGAGGCACTCATTAACAGCAGGGCGGTAATCCAGGGTAACCGTTTCATCTGTAGCTCCTTTTCTCTGTGTGTAGATTAATTTTAGCAGGGTTCGTGTAAACAACTGTATTTGCTAATATGATTGGGAATAATCTCCCTGAATCGGTAAATGATGTGAAGAAATACGCAGCGATAACGCTACTGGCCGCGACACTGGTGGGGTGCGACAACAATTCCGCGCCGCTGTCGTTCACGCCTGAGATGGCGAGTTTTTCGAATGAGTTTGATTTTGACCCGCTGCGCGGCCCGGTCAAAGACTTTACCCAGACGCTGTTTAACGACAAGGGCGAGGTCTCCAAACGGGTGACCGGGACGATGTCGACAGAAGGGTGCTTTGATACGCTTGAGCTACACGATCTTGAAGCGAATACCGGCGTCGCGCTGGTGCTGGATGCCAACTACTACATCGATGCAGAAACCCAGCAGCGAAAAGTGAAACTGCAGGGCAAATGCCAGCTGGCCGAGCTGCCGTCTGCCGGTGTGACGTGGGATACCGACGACAACGGGTTTGTTGTGGCGGCGCACGGTAAAGAGATGGAAGTGAAGTATCGCTATGACGCGGATGGCTACCCGCTCGGCAAAACCACCGTTTCCGGGGATCAGCACTTATCCGTACAGTCGACACCCTCGAAGGATCTGCGCAAAAGAATGGATTACTCGGCCGTGAGTTTACTGAATGACAAACCGCTGGGGAACGTGAAGCAGAGCTGCGATTACGACCGGCACAATAACCCGGTGAGCTGCGACCTGACGATCACCGACGACAGCGTGAAACCCGCGGTTGAGCGCAAGTACAGCATAAAAAACACCATTGAATACTACTGAGAGTAAAGCCGCGCAGGTTACTGCGCGGTAGGTTTCAGCAGGCTGGCGCCAGACGGTTTGTGTCCGGCCAGATGCTGGTGCTGGAAAATGCACATGCGAATGGTGTTGCGGTATTCCCCGTTGATAAAGAACTCGTGGATCAGCTCGCCTTCCACCATAAAGCCCAGCTTACGGTAGATATGGATCGCTTTTTCGTTCTCTTTATCGACGATGAGATAGAGCTTGTACAGATTCAGCACGTTGAATCCGTAGTCCATCGCCAGCTTCGCCGCCCGTGAGGCCAGGCCTTTACCCTGATGCTCCGGGGAGATAATGATCTGGAATTCAGCCCGGCGATGCACGTGGTTGATCTCCACCAGTTCAACCAGCCCGGCCTTTTCGCCTTCACACTCCACCACAAAACGCCGTTCGCTTTGATCGTGAATGTGTTTATCGTACAGATCGGACAGTTCGACAAACGCCTCGTACGGCTCTTCAAACCAGTAGCGCATCACGCTGGCGTTGTTGTCGAGCTGGTGGACGAAGCGCAAGTCTTCGCGCTCCAGCGGACGCAGTTTAACCTCAAGACCCGGCATTACGGTGCTACCGTACGACCCGTGCGACGATCCAGGCAACGCAGGGTGTTCGGCTCCCAGTAGGCATTAACGTTTGCGCTTTGCTGACACTTATCACGTGCGTCAAAGGCGACATCTTCTTTGTCCCACTCTTTCTCAGCACGCTTGTTCACCTTCTGACGAAGGCTGCGGGTGTCATTCCATTGTTCTTTGTCCATCGCGGCGTTCTGGCGGCTCTGCGCGCTATCGCCAGACTCAATAATGAGTTTGCTGGTTTCGGCGGTAGCCGTTGCAGCGAAGGCGAGCGTTGACAGCGCCAGTGCGGCGGTCAGACAAAGGCGTTTGCTTAATGTACTCATAGCGTTTCCTTTTTGAATCGGTGCAGATAATCACGTTACCCTGTTCAGATTCTACACCAAACAGAAATGACGGCATACCCGCGGCGCAGGTATGGAAAAGTAAACGGTATCATCAGGTATGATGGTTAAATAAATCCTCACCCGAAATGAAATATGATCAAAACAACGCTGCTATTTTTTGCCACCGCGCTCTGTGAAATCATCGGCTGCTTCCTTCCCTGGCTCTGGCTTAAGAAAGGGGCAACTGTACTCCTGCTGATCCCGGCGGGCGTTGCGCTGGCGCTGTTTGTCTGGCTGTTAACGCTGCATCCGGCGGCCAGCGGCCGCGTCTATGCCGCCTACGGTGGGGTTTATGTCTGTACCGCGTTGCTGTGGTTACGCGTGGTCGATGGGGTAAAACTCAGCGCCTACGACTGGGCCGGGGCCCTGATTGCCCTGTGCGGCATGCTGATTATCGTTGCTGGCTGGGGGCGCGCCTGAGCGCCCTGATTTTGTGATCGTCCGCGTATATTTTGATCGTTATACTTGTATGGTAGTAGCTCAGTTGCGTAAATTTCCCCCATCACAACATGCGATGGAAGGAAAGGAATTATGAAGATTGTCGGGGCTGAAGTATTTGTCACCTGCCCGGGGCGTAACTTTGTCACCCTTAAAATTACGACCGATGAAGGCATCGTCGGTCTTGGCGATGCCACGCTGAACGGACGCGAACTCTCCGTCGCCTCTTACCTGAAAGACCACCTCTGCCCGCAGCTGATTGGCCGCGATGCGCACCGTATCGAGGATATCTGGCAGTTCTTCTATAAAGGCGCCTACTGGCGTCGCGGTCCGGTCACCATGTCGGCAATCTCCGCCGTGGATATGGCGTTGTGGGATATCAAAGCCAAAGCCGCAAACATGCCGCTTTACCAGCTGCTGGGCGGTGCCTCCCGCGAAGGCGTGATGGTCTATTGCCACACCACCGGGCACACCATTGACGACGTGCTGGAAGATTACGCCCGTCATAAAGAGATGGGCTTCAAGGCGATCCGCGTCCAGTGCGGCGTGCCGGGAATGAAAACCACCTACGGCATGTCGAAGGGGAAAGGGCTGGCCTATGAGCCTGCTACCAAAGGGGACTGGCCGGAAGAGCAGCTGTGGTCCACCGAGAAATACCTCGACTTCACGCCGAAGCTGTTCGACGCGGTGCGCAGTCAATTTGGCTTCAACGAACATCTGCTGCATGACATGCACCACCGCCTGACGCCGATTGAAGCGGCGCGTTTCGGTAAGAGCATCGAAGAATTCCGCATGTTCTGGATGGAAGATCCTACGCCTGCTGAAAACCAGGCGTGCTTCCGCCTGATCCGCCAGCACACCGTCACGCCGATTGCCGTGGGTGAAGTCTTTAACAGCATCTGGGATTGCAAGCAGCTGATTGAAGAGCAGCTTATCGACTACATTCGCGCCACCATTACCCATGCGGGCGGGATCACCGGCATGCGTCGTATTGCAGACTTTGCCTCGCTCTACCAGGTGCGGACCGGGTCACACGGCCCGTCCGATCTATCGCCGATTTGCCACGCTGCCGCGCTGCACTTCGACCTGTGGGTGCCAAATTTCGGCGTGCAGGAATATATGGGCTATTCCGAACAGATGCTTGAAGTCTTCCCGCACAACTGGCGCTTCGACAACGGCTATATGCACCCGGGCGACAAGCCGGGTCTGGGGATTGAGTTCGACGAAAAGCTGGCCGCGAAATACCCGTACGATCCGGCCTACCTGCCTGTGGCTCGTCTGGAAGACGGCACGCTGTGGAACTGGTAAACGAGGAGCGAACGATGAAAAGCGTAGTGATCCAACAGCCCAACCAGCTGGTGATTGAAGAGCGTCCACTCCCGCAACCGGTGGCAGGGGAAGTGCGCGTCACCATTAAACTTGCCGGGATCTGCGGCTCCGACAGCCATATCTACCGCGGGCATAACCCCTTCGCGAAATATCCGCGCGTTATCGGGCACGAATTTTTTGGTGTGATTGACGCCACGGGCGAGGGCGTTGACCCCGGACGCCTGGGGCAGCGGGTTTCCGTTGATCCGGTGATCAGCTGTGGGCACTGCTATCCGTGCTCGGTGGGTAAACCGAACGTGTGTACCTCCCTGGTCGTGCTCGGCGTGCATCGCGACGGCGGCTTTGCGGAATACGCCGTGGTACCGGCGAAAAATGCATGGCCCATCCCGGACGCCATTCCCGATAAACACGCCGTGATGGTTGAGCCATTCACCATTGCTGCCAACGTCACCGGGCAGGCAAAACCGACGGAACAGGATATCGCCCTGGTGTATGGCGCAGGCCCGATGGGGCTGGTTACCGTTCAGGCGCTGAAAGGTGTCTACAACATCAGGCAGGTGATTGTCGTCGACCGCATTGATGAACGGCTGGCGATGGCGCAACGCAGCGGCGCGGACTGGGTTCTGAACAACGGTAAGCACGATTTACACAAGGCGCTGGAAGAAAAAGGCATCAAACCGACGTTAATTATTGATGCCGCCTGTCATCCGTCGATTTTGCAGGAAGCGATAGCTCTGGCTTCCCCGGCGGCACGTATCGTGCTGATGGGCTTTTCCAGCGATCCGAGCCAGATTGTTCAGCAGGGGATCACCGGCAAAGAGCTGTCGATATTCTCCTCGCGCCTGAATGCCAACAAATTCCCGGTTGTGATCGACTGGCTGGAGAAGGGGCTGATCGACCCCGAAAAACTGATTACCCACACCTTTGACTACCACCACGTGACAGACGCCATCGAACTGTTTGAGAAAGACCAGCGGCAGTGCTGCAAAGTCTTGCTCACCTTCGACCAATAATAATTTACGCGGTTAAGAGCCTGCGCAGACAGGCTCTGAGTGGTACGCATCTTACCTTGCAGAGATAGCCATTATGACTCAAGCACAACCTCAAAGAACGACTTCAGACCTGGTGAAAGCTGCCGTATCCGGCTGGCTGGGCACTGCGCTGGAGTTTATGGACTTCCAGCTCTATTCGCTGGGAGCCGCATTGGTTTTCCATGAGATCTTCTTCCCGGAACAATCCGCCGCGATGGCGCTGATCCTGGCGATGGGAACCTACGGCGCAGGCTATATCGCGCGCATCGTCGGGGCCTTTATCTTTGGCAGAATGGGCGACAGGATTGGTCGCAAAAAAGTGCTGTTTATTACCATCACCATGATGGGGATCTGTACCACCCTGATTGGCGTGTTGCCGACCTACGGCCAGATTGGCATTTTTGCGCCGGTCCTGCTGGTGACGCTGCGCATTATTCAGGGGCTGGGTGCCGGGGCAGAAATCTCCGGTGCGGGAACCATGCTGGCCGAGTATGCGCCAAAGGGCAAACGCGGGATCATCTCCTCGCTGGTGGCGATGGGGACCAACTGCGGAACCCTGAGTGCCACGGCGATCTGGGCGGTGATGTTCTTTGCTCTCGATCGTGAAGAACTGGTGGCATGGGGCTGGCGTGTGCCGTTCCTGGCCAGCGTCGTCGTGATGATCTTCGCCATCTGGCTGCGTATGAACCTGAAAGAGAGCCCGGTATTCGAAAAAGTGAACGACGCTGAAGCTGCCGTACCGGTGGCGAAGCCGGATACTTCCCTTGGGGCGATGGTGAAAAGCAAATCCTTCTGGCTGGCCACCGGGCTGCGTTTTGGTCAGGCGGGTAACTCCGGTCTGATCCAGACGTTCCTTGCCGGGTATCTGGTACAAACGCTGCTGTTTGATAAAGCGATCCCCACCGATGCGCTGATGATAAGTTCAATCCTCGGGTTTATCTCTATCCCGCTGCTGGGGTGGCTGTCGGACAAAGTCGGGCGCCGTCTGCCGTATATCCTGCTCAACGTCTCCGCCATCATTCTGGCGTACCCGATGCTGTCGATTATCGTCGATAAAAGCTATGCGCCGGGCGTCATTATGCTCTCGATTATTGTCATTCATAACTTCGCGGTGCTGGGGCTGTTCGCGCTGGAAAACATCACGATGGCGGAGATGTTTGGCTCGCGTAATCGCTTTACCCGCATGGCCATCTCCAAAGAGGCGGGCGGTCTGGTGGCGGTGGGCTTTGGTCCGGTGCTGGCGGGGATCTTCTGCAACATGACCGGCTCCTGGTGGCCGATTGTCGCGATGCTGATTGCCTATTCCGTGATTGGTCTGGTTTCAGCCATTTTCATGCCGGAAGTGCGCGACCGTGATTTGAGCGCAGCACAAGACGCGGCTGAACCACAGGCGCTGAACAATGAGGCAGGTGAGTCACGGAAATATGGAGCGCTGCTATGAGTTTCATTAATGATAATTTTATGATTAGCAATGCCAGGGGCGTTGCGTTATATCGCGACGTCGCGAAAGAATTGCCGATAATTGACTATCACTGTCATCTGGTTGCGAAAGATATTTTCGAAAATAAACCGCTGGAGAACATTACCGAGCTTTGGCTTGCAGGCGATCACTACAAATGGCGTGCCATGCGCGCCAATGGTATAGATGAAAAATTCATTACGGGCAGCGCCACCGCGGAAGAAAAATTTGCGGCGTGGGCTGAAACGGTCGACGCCAGCTATGGCAATCCGCTCTATCACTGGACGCATTTAGAGCTGCATCACTATTTTTCCTGTGATGAACCGCTGGGCAGCCATAACTGGCGTGAAATAATGGAACGCTGTAATCGTTTATTACAACAGCCTGATTTTACGCCCCGCGAACTGATTAAACGCTCAAAAGTGGAGGTCATTTGTACCACAGACGCACCGCTGGATGACCTGCGTTACCATCAGTTATTACGCGATGACGCAACATTCAACGTCAAGGTATTACCGACATTCCGCCCGGATGACGTTTTTACGCCGGATGCGCATCAGTTCGCCGACTTTACCGATCGATTAGCGGAGCTGACGGGGCGATCCATTCACGCCTTTAGCGATTTTGCTGCTGCGCTCGGCGAGCGTATTGCCTGGTTCCACGATATGGGGTGCCGTATTTCGGATCATGGCCCCGTGGAGATCCATTTTCAGGCTGCGGATGACAGTATCGTGGAATCGATATTTGTCCGTAAACGGCAGGGTGAATATCTCAACGCACGGGATAGCGCGATTCTTGACAGTGCTATTTTTATCATGCTCGCGCGTTATTACCGGCAGCATGACTGGGCCATGCAAATACACTTCGGTGCGATACGCAATAATAATACCCGCATGTACCGTGCCCTGGGCATAAATACCGGGTTTGATTCACTAACGGATCAGGTCAATCTTGCTGCGAATATTAATCAACTGCTGGATGCCATGGCCCTTGCAGACGCACTGCCGAAAACCATTCTGTATAACCTCAACCCCAGCTACAACGATATTGTCGCGACGACGATCGCCAATTTTCAGAGTGCAGAACGGGGAGTGAAATCACCGATGCAATTCGGCTCCGGCTGGTGGTTTAACGACACCCGTCGCGGGATGGAAAACCAGCTCAACAGCCTGGCAGATCAGGGGCTGTTAATGAATTTTGTCGGCATGCTGACCGACTCCCGTAGCCTGGTCTCCTATACCCGTCACGATTATTTTCGCCGCATTCTGTGCAATATGATCGGCGGTTGGGTGGAGCGGGGAGAAGTCCCTGATAATAACGATATTCTCACGCGGATGATTAAAAATATTTGCCACGACAACGCTAAGAATTATTTCAAATTTTAAATTCACTTCATTAAGTGGGGATGAAATATGTCTCGTGCGGCTAAAAAAATTACCATTCCGGTTAGTATTGGCTACGGACTAACGGATATTATGGGTGGCGGTGCATTTACCGTGATCGGCGCCTGGCTATTATTTTTCTATACGACATTCGTTGGGCTATCGCCGGTTGAAGCAGCCTCCATTGTCGCCATCGCGCGTATTGTCGATGCCATTGTCAGTCTGTTTATGGGAAGTTTTACCGATCATTTTTACAAAAATTATTTTGGTAAAAAATTTGGTCGTCGACGCTTCTTTTTGCTGATCGGCGCGCCGTTAATGCTGGTCTATGCGTTACTGTGGCTTGATGGCATGACCTACGGTTTTTATCTCGCAGTCTATCTGGCGTTTGAAATTATCGCCGCGATGGTATTGATCCCCTGGGAAACGCTGCCATCGGAAATGACAAAAGACTTTAACCAGCGCACCAAGCTTTCGACCTGCCGCATGTTCCTTTCTGCGTCCGGCACCTTCCTGGCGACGTTCATTCCGGGGCTGCTGATTGGCTATTTTGGGGAAAACAGCGCCCATGCTTATCTGATTAACGGCGTTATTTTTGCCGTCCTGTTTATGGTGTGCGTCTTTATCTCGTGGAAGGTGACCTGGGAACGCGAGTTAACCCCGGAAATGCTGGCCGAGCTTGAAACCAGCACGGCGCCCCGAACGCTGACGCAAAAGCTGGCTGCCTTTGGTCGCCTCTTTAAAGAGTATGGTTCAACGCTGAAAATCCGGGCTTTCAGAAAACACCTTGCCATCTACCTGCTGTCGTTTACCGGGAAAGATGTCTACAACACCGTGTTTGTCTTCTTCTGTGTTTACTGCCTGAATGTCTCTTCGTCGCTCGCCGGCACACTGCTGTCGATGAGTATCGTCGGCCTGCCTGTCACGCTGATCGCGGGAGTGGGGATCATAAAATTCGGGCCGTCGAAGCTGTATGTGTTCGCCTACTCGCTGATGATGCTTTGCCTGGGTGGCTTTTTCGCCGTGTATCAAATTCCGGCACTCAACACCGTCGCGACGCTGGTTGTTCTGGCCGGGTTATATCAGGTCGGTCGCTGTGTGCTGGAGTTTACGCCGTGGAACGTCTTCCCGTTCATCCCGGATATTGACGAAATGGTTAGTCGCCAGCGTCGCGAGGGGCTGTTCGCGGCGGTGATGACCTTCTCCCGCAAAACGACCGTGGCCATCGCCACCTTTATTGTGGGGCTGCTGTTGCAGAATGGCGGCTTTGTAAAGGGCAGCCAGACACAGCCGGAGGAAGCCATTCATACCATCGCAATGCTGATGTTCATCGGGACTGCGGGCTTACTCATCCTGGCGTTGTGGCAGGCATTTACGTTCCATCTGAACAAGCGTACGCACAAGATCTTCGTGGATGAACTGGACCGCCTGAAAGCGAACGGTTCTCCCCAACTGGCTTCCGCCGAAGCACGCCGCGTGGTGGAAGATTTGACGGGGTATTCCTACGACAGGCTGTGCCGTGAGCCCGCTGGCCGTTCTGGCGCAGAACCGGCGCGTAATCCTGTGTGATGGTGGTACATATCTTTTTGAAAGATGTCACACAACTTAATTTTGATATCACACCAGTTGGCGCAAAGTTAATGTAAATCAATGTTCCGCTGAACATAACCCGTATGGTGGTGGGCAAGGCACCAGGGGGTTACTGCCATTCTGGCTGGTGTAGTCAACATGCGCGACCGCGCGCCAAGGTGCGGTCGCAGAACTCAGCTTCCTTAATTAAACGAGTCTCAACCATGGAAAACCGATTATTACAGGCGAAAGCGACGCTGCCTCAGTACGATCGCGGCAGCCTCCAGGCACGCATTGTTCATTTAGGGTTTGGCGCGTTCCACCGTGCACACCAGGCGGTGTACGCCGATATTCTGGCCGCTGAACACGGCGGCGACTGGGGTTACACAGAGGTGAACCTGATTGGCGGTGAGCAGCAGATTGCCGATCTGAACGCGCAGGATAACCTCTATACAGTGGCCGAAATGTCGGCGGACGCGTGGACATCACGGGTCGTCGGCGTGGTCAAAAACGCGCTGCACGCGCAGGTTGACGGGCTGGATGCCGTACTGGCGGCGATGTGTGAGCCGCAGGTGGCGATTGTGTCGCTTACCATCACCGAAAAAGGCTACTGCCACTCACCGGCGACGGGCAAACTGATGCTCGATCACCCATTGATTGCGGCCGACCTGCAAAACCCGCATCAGCCAAAATCTGCGCCGGGTGTAGTGGTTGAAGCGCTGGCGCGACGCAAAGCGGCGGGGCTGCCTGCCTTTAGCGTGATGTCCTGTGACAACATGCCGGAGAATGGCCACGTTATGCGCAATGTCACCTGCGCCTATGCCCGCGCGGTCGACGCGGAGCTGGCCGCGTGGATTGAGGCCAACGTCACCTTCCCGTCAACCATGGTGGATCGTATTGTGCCTGCGGTGACGCCGGAAACGCTGGATAAAATCGAACAATTGACCGGCGTACGCGATCCGGCGGGCGTGGCCTGCGAGCCGTTCCGTCAGTGGGTCATTGAGGACAACTTCGTCGCCGGACGTCCGCAGTGGGAAAAGGCGGGGGCGGAGCTGGTGGCCGACGTTATTCCGTTTGAAGAGATGAAGTTGCGTATGCTCAACGGCAGCCATTCTTTCCTGGCGTACCTTGGCTATCTGGCGGGGTATCAGCACATCAACGACTGTATGGAAGATGAACATTACCGCCGTGCCGCCCACGCGCTGATGCTGAAAGAGCAGGCGCCGACGCTGAAAGTCAAAGGGGTTGATTTAGGCCACTATGCCGATCTGCTGATAGCGCGCTTCAGCAACCCGGCCCTGCGTCACCGGACCTGGCAAATCGCGATGGACGGCAGCCAGAAGCTTCCGCAACGTATGCTGGATTCCGTGCGCTGGCATCTGGCGCATCAGAAACCTTTCCCGCTGCTGGCGCTGGGTGTAGCGGGCTGGATGCGCTATGTCGGCGGGGTGGATGAGCAGGGGAACGCCATCGAGGTGAGCGATCCTCAGCTGGCAGTGATTCAGGCGGCGGTCAACGGGAGCGCGGAAGGGGAAAGTCGGGTGAAAGCCCTGCTGGGCATTGAGGCCATCTTCGGCAAGGAACTGCCATACGAAACGTGCTTTGTTGAGGCGGTCATGACGGCGTATCAGACGTTACTGCAAAAAGGGGCGAAAGCCACGGTTGCGCAGTACGCGGCACAGCTGTAATTCATGTCATGCCGCCGTTCGCGGCGGCATGATGTCGCACCGGTTAGTGCATACCCAAACGAATCAGTTCAATCGGTTCGAACTTACCTTCGCATCCTTCCACTTCCACCGTTTTGCTACGACGCACCTGCGCGGCATCCAGCCCGTCGCTGTGGATCGCTTTAATTACGCCTGTGTGCCCGGTGCCGTTAATCATTACGCGGCTGCCGGTGGTAATTGCATTACGGTTACGGTCGTAAGTCATCATGGTATTTTCTCCTCGCTAACACATCCGTTACGGCGCTATTTCAGGTTGTGCCGTCCACGGGGCACTATAAATACGCCTCTCTGGCGATCGTTTTTTTGTTTTTGATCAAACTCACACTTTTTTGTTGATTCCGGTACGGCGATGACGGTTCACGACACTGATTTACAAAGCGGACAGTTATTTTCTTTAATTGATAATTTCAGCCGGTGAGCGTTTAGGTCGGGTTTATATTTCTCATGGCACTCTGGGTGCAGTAAATAACGTCTTTTAACAATAAGGAGTCAGGCTTATGTATAAAAAGATTTTGATGCCTGTTGATGTGTTTGAAATGGATTTAAGCGATAAAGCGGTGCGGCATGCGGCCAACCTGGCGAAGGCTGAAGGCGCATCGATTACCCTGGTCAACATTCTGCCCAACAGCAGCCGCTCGTTACTGCGCGGGTTCAATGCAGATATCAGGAAGTTTGAAGAGTATATGACCGCGGAATCCAGCAAAAAGATGAAGGCGTTAACCCGGCTCTTTGATCTCTCCCCGGACGATATTGATTGTGAAGTGCGTTTCGGCAACGTACGCGACGAAATTATCAGGATGAGCAAAGAAGGGGAATATGACGTGATTGTTATCGGCTCAAAAAACCCGAGTATCACCACGCATCTGTTGGGTTCAAATGCCGAATCTATCCTGCGCTACGCCACTATTCCCGTCCTGGTCGTGCGCTGATATCTCGCCGCGCCCGTTAAGGGGGCGGCGAATTTTACTCTTCACTAAACCACTCGCTATTTTCCTGACGAATAAGCTGCACGGATTCGCTGATCTCCTGCAGATGGACAGTCATCGCTTTTTCCACACCGTCAGGGTCGCGTTTTTCCAGCGCGCTAAAAATATCATGATGCTGTCGGAGCAACATTTCCGGCGGAGAGACATGGTCGAGGCTCATATAACGCACACGGTCGATGGTGGCTTTTATATTTTCAATGGTGTCCCAGGCCAGCTGACAATCGGCAATTAGCGCCAGCTTCTGGTGAAACTCATCGTCCAGTTGAAAGAAATCGTTAAGCTGTTTACGGTCGATGGCAATACGCTGCTGATGCAGGTTCTGTTCCAGCAGATAACACTGGTTGTCATTAATCAGCCTGGCCGCACGACGCGCTACCGCGCACTCAATGGCCTGCCGGACAAAACAGCCATTACGGACCTGAGAAAGCGATATTTTATTCACATAGCTGCCGCGCTGCGGGCGGATCTGAATCAGGCCGTTTTCGGCAAGCTTGATAAACGCCTCACGCACGGGCTGACGGGAAACGTCAAAACGCACAGATACCTCTTTTTCGGAGAGCGGCGTGCCAGGCGGGATCAGGCAATGCACAATATCACGTCGTAAAATGCGATAGATTTGCTGGTTAACGGGCTGGGTGGGATTGAGTTGCGATTCAGCGGCCATGAGTTGTCATTTCTCAGAGAGTTAGCCTGAACATACTACCATTCTTTTATACCCTGATACAGACCCGGCCCGCAGGCCGGGAAGGGCAGAGTCAGCCACGATGGACGCTCAGTCCGGCAAAGCTCTGGCTGACAGGCATCATCTCTACGGTGTTGATATTGACGTGTTTTGGCAGCGTCGCAACCCACCAGACCGCTTCGGTGACATCTTCCGGCGTCAGCGCGTTGGCATTCTCGTAGGTTTTATCCGCTTTCGCGTCATCGCCTTTGAAGCGTACGTTCGAGAATTCGGTACCGCCCACCAGGCCCGGCTCGATATCCGTGACGCGGATGGCGGTGCCGTGGAGATCGGTACGCAGGTTCAGGCTGAACTGGCGCACAAACGCCTTGGTCGCACCGTAAACGTTGCCGCCCGCATATGGCCAGCTCCCGGCGGTCGAGCCAATATTGATAATATGACCGCGATTGCGCTCAACCATGCCTGGCAGCACGGCGCGGGTCATGTACACCAGACCTTTGTTGTTGGTGTCGATCATGTTTTCCCAGTCTTCAACGCTGGCTTTATGGGCAGGCTCCAGACCCAGCGCCAGACCGGCGTTGTTGACCAGCACGTCGATGGCACGCCACTGGGCAGGAAGATTGGCAATCATCTCTTCGATGGCGGCACGGTTACGCACGTCCAGCTGCGCGGTCAGGATGTTGTCACCCAGCTCCTCTTTCAGCTCCTGCAGACGCTCCTGACGACGACCGGTTGCAATCACCTTATGCCCGTTGGCGACGAAGCGACGCGTGATGCTTTCACCAAAACCTGCCGTTGCCCCGGTAACTAAAATAATCATCTCACTGTTCCTCAACGCTTTTTGTGTTGTACTAACATAGCACGCCCTGAGAGGGTGCGTTAAGGCAACATTTGTATGACCGCATTGCGGTCAACGGCGGCCTGGCCTACTCTGGGAAAGTTAACCGTTACCAGGAGTAAAAGATGTCAACCCGTAATCCTTTTTTTGACATTAGCCTGCTGCCTTATCAGGCCCCGCGTTTTGATGAAATCAACGACAGCCACTATCGCCCGGCGTTTGATGAAGCCCTGCGCCAGAAGCGGGCAGATATTGACGCTATCGTCGCGCAAACGGTAGCCCCCGATTTTGACAACACGGTACTGGCACTGGAAAAAAGCGGTGCCATGCTCGCGCGCGTCAGCAGTGTCTTCTTCGCCATGACGTCGGCGCACACCAATGCCCGCTTACAGGAGCTGGAGGAACAGTTCTCGACTGAATTAGCCGCGCTGGCAAATGATATCTGGCTCAACGATACGCTATTCTCCCGCGTCGAAAGCGTCTGGCAGGATCGTGCGGCGCTGGATGCAGAGTCCCGCCGGCTGGTCGAAGTGACGTACCAACGCTTTGTGCTGGCCGGGGCGCGTCTGAATGATGACGAAAAAGCTGAACTGAAAGCCCTGAACACAGAAGCGGCATCACTTATCAGCCAGTTTAACCAGCGTCTTCTGGCCGCCGATAATGCAGGTGGGCTGGTGGTGGATTATGTTCATCAGCTTGAGGGTTTAAGTGCGGACGAGATCGCCACGGCTGCTCAGGCCGCCGCCGATAAAGGGCTGAAGGATCGCTGGCTAATCCCCCTCCTGAACACCACCCAACAACCTGCGCTTTCACTGCTTCGCAATCGACAGACCCGTGAAAACCTGTTCAACGCGGGCTGGCTGCGTACGCAGAAAGGCGATGAAAATGATACCCGCGAGCTGATCCTTCGTCTCACTGCCTTACGCGCGCGCCAGGCGCAGCTACTGGGGTTTGATGATTTTGCCAGCTGGAGTATCAGCGACCAGATGGCGAAAACGCCTGAGGCCGCGCTGACCTTTATGCGCGGAATTGTCCCCGCGGCGCGCGACAGGGCGGCACGTGAGCAGGCCGATATTCAAAAAGTGATCGATGACGAACAGGGTGGTTTCACCGTGCAGGCCTGGGACTGGTCATTTTACGCCGAGCGCGTGCGTCAGGCGAAATATGCGCTGGATGAGGCGCAAATCAAGCCGTACTTTGCACTGAATAACGTACTGCATGATGGGGTGTTCTGGACGGCCAGCCAGTTGTTTGGCATTCGCTTCGTTGAGCGTTTCGACATTCCGGTTTATCACCCGGACGTCCGCGTGTGGGAAATTTTCGACCATACCGGGGAAGGCATGGCGTTGTTCTACGGTGACTTCTTTGCCCGTGACTCAAAGCATGGCGGAGCGTGGATGGGGAATTTCGTTGAGCAATCTTATGAATTTGCCTCCCGACCGGTTATCTACAATGTCTGTAACTATCAAAAACCCAGTCACGGCGGTGCTGCGCTCCTCTCCTGGGATGACGTGATCACCCTGTTCCACGAGTTTGGTCACACGCTACACGGTCTGTTTGCCAGTCAGCGCTACGCCACGCTGTCCGGTACCAATACCCCGCGTGATTTTGTGGAGTTTCCGTCGCAAATCAATGAGCACTGGGCCCGCCATCCGCAGGTATTTACCCACTATGCCCGCCATTACGAGACCGGCGAACCCATGCCGGACGCGCTGCGCGAGAGCATGCTCAACGCGACGCATTTCAACAAAGGCTATGACATGACGGAAACGCTCAGCGCCGCGCTGCTGGACATGAACTGGCACGGCATCAGCGAGGCCGTTTCGGGCGTAGAGGAATTTGAAAAGGCAGCGTTGCAAAAAGAGGGGCTGGATCTGCCCGCCGTACCGCCACGTTATCGCAGCAGCTACTTTGCGCA
Source organism: Enterobacter sp. WCHEn045836 (assembly GCF_003965585.1). Lineage (NCBI taxonomy): Bacteria > Pseudomonadati > Pseudomonadota > Gammaproteobacteria > Enterobacterales > Enterobacteriaceae > Enterobacter > Enterobacter sp. WCHEn045836. Next base: position 30,908 of record NZ_RXPT01000027.1, on the reverse strand, counting down.
TATTTTCGGCGGCGGCTATGCGGCGGGGTATTACGCCTACCTGTGGACACAGATGCTGGCGGACGATGGCTATCAGTGGTTTGTCGAGCAGGGCGGCTTAACCCGTGAAAACGGGCAAACATTCCGCGAGGCGATTCTGTCGCGCGGGAACAGCACGGATTTAGCTGAACTGTACCGAAACTGGCGCGGGCACAATCCGAAGATTGAGCCGATGCTGGAGAATCGCGGGCTGAGCGAGTAGCGTCATTTTTGGCTTAAACAGGACCGGGCGGAAGCCCGGTTTTTTTGTCCAATTTCTCTTCTCGAAAACGCCTCTAATTTTGCTCCGCACTGGCGAAGCAGTCAAAGCTAAGGGTTTCGTCTGGTATGCAACAAATTTCCAATAACATGCACAAGTAGATTTTGTCGTATGGTCAAACTCTGGTAGGATTAATCTTAATTTTTTACTGATGGAACAGGAACATGAAGAAAATTATTGGTGTGTTATTACTTTCTTGCTTACTCGTCGGGTGCGATAAACCCAAAATGGATTCTTCAACTGATGCTGCAATGAAATCCTCGATAGCCAAAGTCAGAGATTCACTTCCGGAAAATAAACGGGAGGAATTCGATAGCGCCTTAAAGGTTGTGGCATTCAGTAACATCAATATGGCTGACCTGATGCGTTCCACTTCAAATAATGATAACGAAGAGATAAGCAAAAAGATGCGCGAAAGCCTGTCTGGTAAGACGGGTGAAGAAATAATCTCTTACGCACAGCAAGTCACTGCTGAGAGAGAGATGAAGTTAAAAGAAAAGATGACTCAGGAAATCAAAGCGCTGGAACAGAAAAAAGCTGACGCCGACGTGGCTAAAAAAGAGTTGATGAAAATCCAGGTTTTATCATCCAGATTTACCATGGAGCCTGAGCAAGACGGTAAGCCACAACCCGTAATTAGACTGGTTGTTAAAAATAATACTGATACCGTTATCTCCAGAGCGTACCTGCACGGAGTGATGGCAAGCGAGGGATACTCAGTACCATGGCTGGTAAGTAATTTTTTCTATGATATTCCTGAGGGGCTTAAGCCAAATGAAGAAGCCACATGGGCTATTGCCCCCCCTAAGAATTCTGAATGGGGTGTACTTTATGCCCCAAAAGACGCTGTTTTGACTGTGACACTCGTAAGAGTGGACGGTACTGATAATCAGGCGTTGTATGATGCAACAATGTTCACTGAGGAAGATAACAGCAGGCTTGAAGAGTTGAAGAAAAAAAATCTCTGATCTTTAAAGACTAACCGACCCGCCAACCGGCGGGTTTTTTATGCGTTGAGGAAAGGTGGCGTTGCAAACGGCGCATCGGTGTGGGCATCGGCTTCGCTGATAACTATGACTTTATGTTTCCCCGGGGCATAAAATCGTTTTAAACAGCCTAATTAAAGATATCTATTTTTTTTTGGCTTGAACACAAACACAATATTCATCAGTTTCGCTAACCCCTTATTAAACATTCTTATTATTGCAAAAACGAGTAAAATAAAGAATGACGCGCGGGATTTAACGGGTTATAAACTTTACCTCTCTTAACCCTTTTGTAACGTCATTGAGGTAAACCCGTGAAGCAGGTTGGCATTGTTGGTTGGCGCGGCATGGTTGGGTCAGTATTGCTGCAACGCATGGTCGAAGAAAATGATTTTAATGATATTGCAGCCAGTTTTTTTAGTACGTCTTCTGTTGGGGCGCCTGGGCCTGTCATTAATGGTGTCCGTTCGGTACTTAAAGATGCTTATTCCCTGGATGCGCTGGTGGAAATGGATATCATCATTACCTGCCAGGGCGGTGAATATACAAAATCAATTTATCAATCTTTAATTGATTATGGGTGGGAAGGTTACTGGATCGATGCCGCATCAGCGCTGCGAATGGACGAAAGAGCCTGTATCATCCTGGATCCTGTGAACCGTGAAAATATCGATGATTCCATCAAAAAGGGCGGTAAACTTTTTGTAGGCGGAAACTGTTCAATCACCTTAAGCCTGATGGGGCTCGCAGGTTTGATCAAGGCTGATCTCATTGAATGGATGAGCGTGATGACCTATCAGTCAGCGTCTGGGGCGGGTGCAAAGCATGTTCGCGAGTTGATCGCCCAAAGTGCATTTGTCACCCGAAATTTAACCCGCGACGAACTGGAAAACACAAACTCGGTGCTTCCTCTGGTTAATAAAGTCAGTGAACTGATTAACAGCAGTGACTTGCCTGTTGAGAATTTTGGCGCGCCGCTGATGGGGAGCATCATTCCCTGGATTGATAGCGACCTGGGGGATGGCAATAGCCGCGAAGAGTGGAAGGGTGAAGCAGAAACAAATAAAATCCTTGGCCTGAAAAAAGGTACCATCCCGGTTAATGGTCTGTGCATTCGTGTTGGTGTTATCAGGTGCCATAGTGCGGCGATTACGATGAAGCTGAAACGTGAAGTGGATGAAGCTGAATTTGCCAAAATAGTAAGCGACGCTCATCCCTGGGTAAAATACGTTCCTAATAATAAAGAGGCCAGCGTCAGCCAGCTGACTCCCGCACATATTAGCGGCACGCTTGAGGTTGGCGTAGGGCGTTATAAAAAAATGGCGCTAAATAATGATCCTGTTTACTCGGTATTGACCGTTGGGGATCAACTATTATGGGGGGCCGCGGAACCGTTACGGCGTATGCTAAATATTCTGCTTAACAGAGTATAATTGGGTTATACCAGAGAATCATTATTGGCTGGAAACAGAGCCGGGCGGGCAGCCCGGTTTTTTATATAAATTAATGCGCAATAATTTGATCTGGCTTGTAAAATAAAGTTTGTTTCGCTTAAGGGGGCTTCGCTATAAAATTTTGTTTTTTTTTGCCGATAACTGAGGATGGCACAAAAAAATGACGTAATCGCAGTTAAGAAGGCGAAGAATGACCATACCTCAGAAGACCCCTGGCTTTACGGATAGCGAGCATTCTAAAGGACTGATAAATAAAACATTTACCTATATTGTTACGCTGTTGATATGTATTTTCATCGCAGCGATAGTTTCGTTGCTAATCATAAAAAACAATGTGAATAAAATCGGCGACAAGCATGATGAATTCTTGTTAAGAAAGGCGTTAGACAGCCGTCAGGAAAACGTGCGTAGTCATTTGAAAGATTATGCTGAGTGGGGTGATGCCTACAATCACCTTCATCAAAAAATCGACATAAACTGGGCATGGGATAAACAGAACCTGGGTAAGTCCCTGTACGATAACTTTGGCTACGAAGGCGTGTTCGTGCTGTCCCCGGATGGCGCCTCCCTTTACAGCGTACTTGACGGAAAACTGAAGCGTGAAGATCTGCAACGCTGGATAGATCACGCCACAAAAGAGCAGTTACTCAGTGAAATGCGTATGAATAATGGGTTGCCGGTGTCCACGCTAACGCTTATCGACTCCGTACCCGCCATTGTTTCTGCGGCCTGGATCACGACGGGTGATGATGCGAGTGTTCAACCCTTGCCCGGTAAGCCTTCAACCATGCTGTTTATAGACAAGTTAACGGCTAAGAAACTTCTCGCGATTGGACGCGATGCGGGTATCGAAAATGTTCGCGCTTTGCCCTTCAACACCGTTTCCCAGGCAAATAATCCGACTGAATTAACATTAAATACCCAAAAGGGTGCTGTACATATTATCTGGGAGAGTGAAAATCCCGGTCAGGCATTGATCATTTATTTTTTACCCTTGCTCATTCTTTCCGTTCTCCTGACGCTTGCGCTGACGGCTATTTTGATGCGCCATATTATGCACAAGGCGAAAATCCATGACGAAAATATCTTTCTCCTTGAGCAGGCACGGCTGAATCTGATTATTAGCGAAAAACGATTCAGGGATGTCAGTGAAACAACCAGCGATTGGTTCTGGGAAACCGATTTAGCGTTAACGATCACCTGGTTATCAGGGCGTTTTTCGACTGTAACGGGATATGATGAGAGTCAATGGATAGGGCGCAGCCTGGATGAACTTTTTCCTTCGACCAAAGATGTATTAAATCCGTGTGTCAGGCGCCGGGAATTATCAGGACGCTTCGAATTTAAGCATTGCCCTTATACCAACTATCAAAATGCCACTTCTTATTGCACACTTCTGGCAAAATTTTCTTCTCAGCCTGATGGCACGGTGGTTTTACGGGGCGCTGCATCCGATGTCTCTCTGGAAGTTGAAGCCACCAAACGTGTTGAATTCCTGTCACGCCATGACGAATTAACGGGGCTTCCCAACCGATATCATATTAAGGAATTCCTTACGGGGCAGCTGGCGAAAGAAGATCTTCACCATTTCCCCTTTGCCATGATTTGCATGGATTTAGATAAGTTTAAACCCGTGAATGATATTTTTGGCCATTCCACAGGTGATGCCCTGCTTGGTGAGGTTGCTTTACGTCTTAAAGCCTGTATTCGTAGCGGTGATTTTGTCGCCCGGCAGGGCGGGGATGAATTTATGCTGCTTCTCGACAACACCCGGCATCTGGACCACATAGAAGAGGTGTGTCATCGCATCGTGCAAGAACTCAACCGTCCGTTCACCATTGATGGTAATGATGTGACCATCGGCGTCAGCATGGGCATTGCTCTGGCTCCCCAGGACAGTACCAGTGCAAACGACCTTTTACGCTATGCTGATATTGCGCTTTATCAGGCTAAACAATCCGGTCGGAACCGATGGGTCTATTATCGTCAGGATATGTCGGAAAAGCTGACCGAGCGCAGAAAGCTGGAATTAGCGCTGAAGACCGCAATTCGGGAAGACCAACTCTATCTGGTTTATCAGCCGCGTTATAACCTCAGACATTCACGCATCGACGCCGTAGAAGCCCTGGTTCGCTGGCAGCATCCTGAACGCGGAAACATGATGCCCGATCAGTTTATTCCACTCGCTGAAGAAACGGGGCTCATCATCAACCTCAGCAACTGGGTCATTCGTAAGGCCTGTACTGAGACGCATGAAAAACTGCCGGGGCTTTCGGTTTCAGTCAATATTTCAGCCATTGAATTCCAGGCAAGCGATCTCGCCGAAAGAATAAAAGCTATTCTTGATGAAACCGGGCTTGAGCCTACCCGGCTGGAAATAGAGGTGACTGAAAATGTCACGCTCTCTAATCCAGAGAAAACGTTGCAGACCATGAAGGCGCTCAAAAAAATGGGGGTACGCATTCTGATTGATGATTTCGGTACCGGCTATGCCTCTCTGAGCTATCTGCGTAAGTTTCAGTTTGACGGGTTAAAACTCGATAAAAGCTTTATTTTTTCCTTAGGGGATTCGACACAGAACCAGTCGGTGGTCGAGAAGATCATCGATCTGGGTAAAGCCTATTCTATGGAGGTCACCGCAGAAGGTGTCGAAACCGTAGAACAATTGTCGTTCCTGAAGAAAAATAAGTGTGACGAAGTCCAGGGATATTTACTCGGCAAACCGGCGGCCATTGCAGATTTAAATCTAAAAACCAACCACGTAATTTATTAAGGATAAATGCTGCTTACCTGGCCCTGCTGATCCGGTTAGCCGGGTAAGCGCAGCATTACCCGGCGTGCCTGTAATCAAATCGCGTAGTTTTCGCTCTGACGTCTGGCTGATAAACTTGGCTCAACGTTTTGATTTCCGGGCGAACTTGAGATTCAGGCCGCCGCTAACCGAGCCAGCCATCCCGACAAAAGGCAGGAAGTATGTCTCTTCGTTCACTGCGGGCGTTGTGCCTGACGAGTTTTTTTATCGCTGACGTCCGTGACGGTCTCGGCCCTTTTCTCGGTATCTTCCTGACGGAGCGCCACTGGACGCCGGATGACATCGGCTTACTGATGACCGCCGGTGGTCTGGCGGGACTCCTGGCCACGCTGCCAGCGGGATTTATCACCGACACCACCAAAAACAAACGTTCGGTTCTGGCGCTGCTCTGCCTGCTGATCACCCTGAGTACGCTGCTGCTCTGGTTTAGCCAGCAGAGTGGGGTCGTTGCGGTTTCGCAAATTGTCACCGGGATCTGTGCGGCGTTCGTGGGGCCGCTTATCACCGGGATCACCCTGGGGCTGACGGGGCAGAGCGGGTTTAGCACGCAGATGGGCAAAAATGAGGCCTTCAATCACGCCGGAAATTTCCTCACGGCACTGATTGCCGGAGGCATTGCCTGGTACTGGGGCATTGGCGGGATCTTCCTGCTGATGACCTGTACGACGCTGTTAACGCTCTGTTCGCTGCTGGCGATACGCAATAAGGATATCGACAACGATGCCGCGCGCGGGCTGAACACCTCAGAGCATCAGCCGGTGCCGGGTTTTGCGGTGTTGAAAAAAAATCGGGCACTTTTCGTGACCGGGCTGACGCTGCTGTTGTTCCATCTGGCGAATGCGGCCCTGTTGCCGATGCTCAGCATGCGGGTCGCCGCCGCGCCTGCCAGCGTTAATCCCGGCGTGTTCGCTGCGGCGACGGTCATTATTTCGCAGGCGGTGATGATCCCGGTGGCTATCTGGGTTTCCAGGCGAATCGATCGCTACGGTTACTGGCGCTTTATCATGCTGGCGCTGTTAATCATGCCGGTACGCGCGGCGCTGGCGGCCTCCACCGATGCACCGTTTATGATGATCCCGGTACAAATTCTTGATGGTCTTGCCGCCGGGATCCTGGGCGTGGTGGTGCCGTCATTTATCGTGGTACTTTTGCGCGGAAGCGGGCACGTCAATGCCGGGCAGAGCGTGGTGATGCTGATGCAGGGTGTTGGCGCATCGATGAGCCCCGCGTTAACCGGGACGATCGCCGGACACTACTCTTTTGCGACGGCTTTTAGTGTGTTGAGCGCCATTGCGCTGGTGGCGGTGCTGCTCTGGTGGCGCTTTGCTCAGCGGAGCTGGCAGACCGACAGCTCCCCGAACGGGGCGTAGCGTCAGTGCCGGGTAAGGCGTAACCGCCACCCGGCATGTCGGCTTAGACTATCTCGTTAGGACACGCTTCACCGTTTTCCAGCTGCTGTAAATTCCCCAGCGTGGTTTCGGAAATGCTGATCAGTGCCTCAGCGGTCAGGAACGCCTGATGCCCGGTAAAGAGCACGTTATGGCAGGCGGACAGGCGACGGAACACGTCGTCCTGAATGACGTCGTTAGACTTGTCTTCAAAGAACAGATCGCGTTCGTTCTCATACACGTCCATCCCCAGCGCGCCAATTTTCTGGGTTTTCAGCGCTTCAATCGCCGCCTGAGAGTCAATCAACCCGCCGCGGCTGGTGTTGATGATCATCACGCCGTCTTTCATCTGCTCAAACGCGGTCTGATTCAGCAGGTGATAGTTTTCCGGCGTCAGCGGGCAGTGCAGGGAGATCACGTCAGACTGGGAGAACAGGGTCGGGAGATCGACATATTCCACGCCCAGCTCCAGCGCGGCGGCGCTTGGGTACGGGTCAAACGCCAGCAGGCGCATACCAAAGCCTTTCAGAATGCGCAGGGCGGCCACGCCGATTTTACCGGTACCGATCACGCCTGCGGTTTTACCGTACATGGTAAAGCCGGTCAGTCCTTCCAGCGAGAAGTTCGCATCTCGGGTACGCTGATAAGCGCGGTGAATACGACGGTTCAGGGACATCATCATGCCCACAGCATGTTCCGCGACCGCTTCCGGGGAGTAGGCCGGAACGCGAACCACCTTCAGCCCCAGCTCTTTCGCCGCATCCAGATCGACGTTATTGAAGCCCGCGCAGCGCAGGGCGATATACTTTACGCCGTGCTTTTTCAGCTCTTCCAGTACCGGACGACTACCGTCATCGTTCACGAAGATGCAGACGCCTTCACAGCCGTGCGCCGTTTTAGCGGTTTTTTCGGTCAGCAGAAAGTCGAAAAATTCAAGATCGAACCCGTAAGCCTCGTTAACATGTTGCAGATACTTTTTGTCGTACTGCTTTGTGCTATATACCGCGAGTTTCATAAGACTTTCTCCAGTGATTTTACATCCACGTTAGCATGATTAAAATAATCTTACAATTTCTAAAATTTTATTTAAATCAATAAGTTCTATCAATTATTTTAGAGCATCTATTCTTAAAACTGGCATTTACTTCAACTGATTGACTAAACATGCGACAATGATCGGCACTGTCGGCTTAATTCTCTCGCTAAATCAGGATATTAACTGCCCATGAAGGGTAAATACAAAGCCGCGATTGCGCTCTTATTGCTGTTGATTTTATTGCCGCTGACGCTGCTGATGACGCTCGCCCAGTGGGTACCGACCCTCGCCGGTATCTGGCTGCCTGTCGGAACACGTATCGCCTTTGAGGAAAGCCCTAAACTGACCCGGCATGCGCTGGTGATCCCCGATCTTCGCTATCTGGTTGAGGATTGTGAAATTGCCCGGGTTGAAAACGCCACGCTGTCGCACCCCAGCCGCTGGAATCTGGATATTGGTGCGCTTGAACTTAACACGGTGTGCCTCAGTAAAATTCCCCAGTCTGCACCGTCAACCGTTGCGCCAAAAACCCTGGCTCAGTGGCAGTCGGTACTGCCAAATACCTGGGTCATTATCCGCCGCCTTACACTTTCTCCCTGGCAACAGTGGGAAGGGGAACTGCATGCCTCACTGACGCCTGCGGTACAGGCGGTGACCTACAACGGCGAGCAGGTCAGTTTCAAAGGGCAGTTACGCGGCCAGACTCTCTCGGTCAGTCAGCTTGATGTACAACTCCCCGGCCAGGTGCCGCCCGTAAAACTGGTGGGTGAGTTCACCCTGCCGCTGGTGCCGGATGGCGTGCCGGTGAAAGGCCATGCGGTCGCCACTTTTAACGTGCCACAGCTCACCTCGCTGGTCGATGCCGATCTGGACTGGGAAGAAAATCAGGGGCAACTGCTGGTGATGGCGCGGGATAACCCCGATCCGCTTCTCGATTTACCATGGCAAATCACGGCCGAACAGCTGAATATCAGCGACGGGCGCTGGAACTGGAACCTGTCCGGCATGCCGATGAGCGGCCGCGTGGGTCTCCGGGTAGATAACTGGCAGCAGGGGCTGGAGAAAGCCACCTTTACCGGACGCCTCAATGTCCTGACTCAGGGGGATGCCGGAAAGGGTAACGCCGTGTTGAACCTCGGGCCGGGCAGGCTCAGCCTGGAAAACAGCGACATGCCGCTTCATCTGAGCGGGGAGGCCAAACAGGACGACCTGGTGCTTTACGCCAGACTTCCGGCCAGACTGACCGGCGGCCTGAACGATCCTCAGCTCGCTTTTGAGCCGGGCGCGCTGCTGCGCTCGCGCGGGCGCATTATTGATTCGCTGGATATCGACGAAATCCGCTGGCCACTGGCGGGCGTGAAGCTCACGCAAAAGGGCGTGGATGGTCGTCTGCAGGCTATTCTGCGGGCCCATGAGAACGAGATGGGGGATTTTGAGCTACATCTGGACGGTCAGGCCAACGACTTTTTACCTGATAACGGCCTGTGGCAGTGGCGTTACTGGGGCAAAGGCAGCTTTACGCCAATGAATGCGCGCTGGGATGTCGCCGGGAAAGGCGAATGGCGCGACAAACTTATTGAGCTGACCGCGCTCTCTACCGGCTTTGACAAACTGCAGTACGGCACCATGGACGTCAGTAAACCGCGACTGGTACTGGATAAGCCGGTACGCTGGATCCGTGACCCTGTCACACCGAAATTTAGCGGTGCGCTGTCGCTCAATGCCGGAGAAACCCATTTCGCCAGCGGCAGCGTGTTGCCACCGTCGGTGCTGACCTTCAGCGTTGACGGAACTGACCCGACGATATTCCAGTACAAAGGCGATCTGCATGCCGAGGCCATCGGCCCGGTGCAGGTTAACGGTCGCTGGGACGGGGAACGCCTTCGCGGTCAGGCCTGGTGGCCAAAACAATCCCTCACCGTGTTCCAGCCATTGATCCCACCAGACTGGAAAATGACGCTGCGTGACGGTGAGCTCTATGCGCAGGTGGCGTTCTCTGCTGCTGCCGACCAGGGCTTTGAGGCGGGCGGTCACGGCGTGCTGAAATCCGGTAGCGCCTGGATGCCAGACAACCAGATCAATGGCGTGGATTTTGTGCTGCCGTTCCGGTTTAGCGAGGGCACCTGGTCGCTGGGCACGCGTGGCCCGGTCACGTTGCGCATTGGCGAAGTGGAAAACCTGGTGACCGCGCGCAACATTACCGCAGACCTGCAGGGCAACTATCCGTGGAGTGAAGAAAACCCACTGCTGCTGACCAACGTCAAGGTGGAGACCCTCGGCGGGAAAATTACCATGCAGCAGCTCAGAATGCCGCAGCACGATCCGGCGCTGCTGCGCGTGGACAATATCTCGTCAAGCGAGCTGATCAGCGCCGTCAATCCGAAACAGTTCGCCATGTCAGGTCCGGTAAGCGGAGCGCTGCCGTTCTGGCTGGACAATGAAAAATGGATCATTAAAGATGGCTGGCTGACCAACCCGGGGCCGATGACGCTGCGTATTGATAAAGACACCGCTGACGCCATCGTCAGGGATAATATGGTTGCGGGGGCGGCGATTAACTGGCTCCGCTATATGGAAATTTCACGGTCGTGGACAAGAATCAATTTAGATAATCTGGGTGAATTAACCATGCAGGCGACCATTAAAGGTACCAGCCGGGTCGATGGCAAAAGCAGTTCCGTGAATCTCAACTACACCCATGACGAGAACGTCTTTACCCTCTGGCGCAGCCTGCGCTTTGGAGACAATCTACAAACCTGGTTTGAGCAACACGCGGCGCTACCCGGTATCCGCAGTTCGACTGGCAAGGAAAGTGAGGAACAACAATGAAAATGAGGGCTGGTGTACTCACCGTCGCCGTTGCCGTGCTCCTGACCGGCTGTACGCCGCGTATTGAAGTCGCAGCGCCGAAGGAGCCGATCACCATCAATATGAACGTCAAAATCGAACATGAGATCCACATTAAAGTCGATAAAGACGTTGAAACCCTGCTGAAATCGCGCAGCGATCTGTTCTGAGGACGCCATGAAACGATTAGCTCTGATGTTACTGGCGCTGGGCATGAACGTGCAGGCGGCAACCCTGACCTTAAACGAGGCCCGGGCGCAGGGGCGTGTCGGGGAGACCCTGAGCGGGTATCTTGCCCCGGTGAAACAAGACCCTGAAACGCTGGCGCTGGTGAGCCGCATCAACGCGGCGCGCACGGAAAGCTACCAGAAGCTGGCGGACAGCAATAACCTGCCGGTTGATGAAGTGGCGAAGATGGCGGGGCAAAAGCTGGTGGCCCGCGCACAGCCGGGAGAGTACGTGAAGGGCATTAACGGGAAATGGCTGAAGAAGTAATCAGCGAAAGCGCTTACGGTACTCGCCAGGCGAGACGCCAAAACGCTGCTTAAATGCCGTTGAAAAATGGCTATGGTCGGCAAATCCCCAGCTGTAGCCAATCCCCGCCAGCTTTTCCTCGTCGCTGGCGGAGCGTAACACCTGCGCGCATAGATCCAGCCTACGATTTTTGATGTACTGTGCCACCACCAGCCCTTTATCGGCAAACATGCGATACAGGCTTCGCACCGACATGCCGCTCTCTGCGGCAATCCATTCCGGGCGCAGGGATTCCGACTGAATATGGTCATCAATTAACGACAGAACGTTCCGGAACTGACGTTCCTTGCGTGGCTGTACCGCGTCGCGCTGTTGAAACGCCGGACGGAGCAGGCAGATCATCGCTTCCAGTGCGGCTTCGCTCTCTCTGTCACTCAGGTCAGCATTGCTCATGCTCTCCAGCAGCAGACGATGGCTGAGCTGTACGGTGGGCAGCGAGCGGGAAAGTGTCAGCGCGCAGCTCACCTCCTGAAAGCGACACTGCTGCTCAATAATCTGACGGGGAACCAGCAGCGAAATCTGGCGGGATTTTTGCTGCCAGTTGATGGAGCAGGGACGAGAGGCGTCGATAAGCGTAATGTCGCCGGCGTTCAGAATTGATCGGCGATCGTCCTGTTCAATCTCCGCGCTGCCGTCAAGCTGGAACACGGTATAAAACCAGGCATCATTGCTCTGTTTAATCTCCTGACGGGAGCGAAACAGGTTGACCCCGCCTGCGGTGACGGTGCTTAACTTCAGGCTTCGGGTGTAGCTCGTTTCCAGTTCACCAATGAACTCACCCTCTAAAGGACGCGCATTAAAGCGCCCGCAGACATGGTTAATTTGCGCCAGCCACTGCTGATACCGTTCATGTTCGCTTACACCCGCCATCGTTTATCTCGCTGCGCCATAAATGTTTTCGCATTGTTGCATTTGTGTTGCGTTTTGTCAGAGCCATGAGGCTGACTATAGGAAAGAACACTCACCGGTAACAGCGTTATAAGGCGGAATTATCACGAATTGCGGCACCTGTCACAGGTGGCAAAGCGAATGTCACACAGACAAAAGCGGGAATGCAAAAGGCCTCTTAGACTGCAGTAACACCCTGCGAAGAATAACGAAGGAGTACTCTATGTCTGAATCACAGGTCGCCATCCAGCCTGGCGTACAGCAGTTTCTGGACCGACATCACGGGCTGTGGATCGAGGGGCGTCAGGCCGCGTCGGACAGCGAAAAACGGTTGAATGTGTATAACCCTGCTACTGGTGAGGTTATCGCCTCTACGGCAGACGCCAGCGTCGATGATGTCGACCGCGCGGTCATGTCCGGCTGGCGTGCCTTTGTCGCCCGCAGCTGGGCCGGAAAATTACCGGCAGAGCGTGAGCGTATCCTGCTGCGTTTCGCCGACCTGGTGGAGCAGCACAGCGAGGAGCTGGCCCAGCTTGAAACGCTGGAGCAGGGGAAATCCATCAACATTTCCCGTCTCTTTGAAGTGGGCTGTACCCTGAACTGGATGCGCTATACCGCCGGGCTGACCACCAAAATAGCCGGCAAAACCCTCGATCTCTCCATTCCCTTGCCGCAAGGCGCACGCTATCAGGCGTGGACGCGTAAAGAGCCGGTGGGCGTGGTGGCCGGGATTGTGCCGTGGAACTTCCCGCTGATGATCGGTATGTGGAAGGTGATGCCTGCGCTGGCCGCGGGTTGCTCTATCGTTATTAAGCCCTCAGAAACCACGCCGCTGACCATGCTGCGGGTGGCGGAACTGGCGAGCGAAGCAGGTGTCCCTGACGGTGTGTTTAACGTGGTGACCGGAAGCGGCGCGGTGTGCGGCGCAGCGCTGACCTCGCATCCGCATATTGCCAAAGTGAGCTTTACCGGCTCAACGGCGACGGGTAAACAGATTGCCCGCGCGGCGGCCGATACGCTGACCGGCGTGACGCTGGAGCTGGGCGGTAAAAACCCGGCCATCGTGCTGAAAGATGCCGACCCTGCGTGGGTGGTTGAAGGGCTGATGACCGGTAGCTTCCTCAATCAAGGCCAGGTCTGTGCGGCGAGCTCGCGGATTTATATCGAAGCGCCGCTGTTTGACACGCTGGTCAGCGGGTTTGAGCAGGCGGTGAAATCCCTGAGCGTGGGGCCAGGCATGTCGCCGGAGGCGTTTATCAACCCGCTGGTATCCCGGGCTCACTGCGACAAGGTGCAGACCTTCCTGGATGAAGCGAAATCGCGCAACGCGGAGCTGATCACCGGCAACCGTGGGCCGGAAGGAAAAGGCTATTACGTCTCGCCGACGCTGGTGGTCAACCCGGATCCCGGGCTGCGACTCACCCGCGAAGAGGTGTTCGGCCCGGTGGTTAACCTGGTACGTGTAGCCGATGGCGAAGAGGCGTTATCCCTTGCCAACGATACCGAATATGGCCTGACCGCCAGCGTCTGGACGCAGAATATCAGCAAGGCGCTGGAGTATACCGACAGATTGCAGGCGGGTACCGTCTGGGTGAACAGCCATACGCTGATCGACGCCAACCTGCCGTTCGGCGGCATGAAGCAGTCCGGCACCGGACGCGACTTCGGCCCGGACTGGCTGGACGGCTGGTGTGAAACCAAATCGGTGTGCGTGCGCTATTAATAAAAGCAAAAGGCAACCGGGAGGTTGCCTTTTTAGTGTTTGTTCCCTCTCCCGTGGGAGAGGGTCAGGGTGAGGGAATCAGGCCGCACCGGGCTAGTTTTACAGCGACCACCGATCCCGTCCGGCCTCTTTCGCGCGGTACAGCGCCGCATCGGCGCGGGCGATCAGTTCCGGGCCCGCCAGGCCCGGCGCAATTCCTGCAATCCCCATGCTGACGGTCACATGCTCACTGACTTTGGACGCACCGTGCGGTATCGCCGCCGCGCGCAGGCCGTCCTGAATGCGGCGGGCAACCTGCTGTGCAACGTTCTCCGGGCAATTAAACAGGATCACCACAAATTCTTCTCCGCCGTAGCGTGACACCACATCGTCCGGGGGGCGCACGGCCTGCTTCAGCACCTGCGCCACGCGTGTCAGACAGTCGTCACCGGCCTGATGTCCATAGGTATCGTTATAAAGCTTGAAATAATCGATATCCAGCATGATCAGCGAGAAGGCTTTATTCTGCTCAACGGCATTCTCCAGCACCACTTCCATCATCCGGCGATTGGCGGTTTTGGTGAGGGGATCCTGGTGCGCCAGCGCATCGAGCCTGGAGATTAACAGCTGGTTTTGCTGATTCCGCCGCCAGGCCTCGTCAAACCAGCTTAACAGGATAAACCGCCCGCAAAGCATAATCAGCGTGAATACGCTCCAGATGGTGACAAAGCGAAGATTAAGGCCATCATTCAGCACCCAGCTGGCGATCGGCAGAGTGAGCCAGAGCGGGAGCACAAACGAGAGCAATCCCTCCGGGTAAAAATAGAGCGCCGTCAAACCGGAGAGCAATAAAATCACGCAAAGCGGCCAGACGTGGGGAAGGTGCAGGGCGGTAATGAACCAGTAACTGCACATCGACCAGAAGGCACTGCAGATAAACAGCACTACGCTTATCCCGGCTATACGTCGCCAGGCCATCAGGATTAATGCGGCAGACAGTATAATGATGCCCAGCATCGAGGCATCGACAACCCGGGTCAGATGCTGTGAACCGGGATACAGAAAAACGCTGTTTTCCAGCAGGACGTGGCGCAGCAGGATCATCAGGGCAAAGCTGACGTTAACAAAGGCCAGCCAGGGCAGGTTCATCGCCAGCCCGTGGTGCACCATGGCCTGACGTGTTGGCCAGGTGGCGCGTTCGGGGGTGAGGTTTTTTCTTTTTTCCATAAAGGTTGTTTTCCCGTCCAGGGGCGTGAAGGTGACATATCACTAACTATAAGCAGGCTGGATGAATCATCAAAATGAATGGCAAAAAAAACCGGGCATTACGCCCGGTCGGTGATTATTGCTGTTCGTCTTTCTTTCTGCCAAGCGTTGGCGTTTCGTCAAAGAAGTTCCACGGTTTAAGCAGCGTATGCACCCATTCCGTTGGCATGATGGGCCACTCTTCCGCGCGGGCAACGTGCGTGGTTCCGGTGGTCATCCAGACCACATCGTCCTGATTATTGAGTGACTCATTGTCTTTGCTGTACTGACCCAGCCCCGTATCGTGCGTGGAGCGGTTCGGGAATTTCCCTTCCGGGTACATTTCGTCAGGGTGGTAGCGCGTCACCCACAGCTGTTTATCCATAAAGCTCAGGCGATGGTAGATCCACTCGTCTGGCGCAAACTTCGCGCCGGTGGCCACCGGGTGCGTGCCGCCCGCGTAAGGGATGATCTGGTACGAGACCGGGTTCCCCATACGGTTCTCTTTGCGGGTATTGCTCAGCAGGCGAATGGTACCCGGATCGAATTTCTGCGCCGCCTGCTGTTCGGTATCGATATCGTACTGATTGACCTGCATGGTACTGGTACGCGGGCCGCCGGCCGTGTTCGGTTTCACCTGCGGATCCATCGCCACCAGTTTATTGTCGATGCCATCCACATCCATATCGAGACGGAAGTTATAGATGTGCTGGTGGGTGGTGCCCACGATGTTGTGATCGATTAAGGTGCCGTATCGGGTGTCGTCTTTGGCGGTGGCGTCATGCATCGTTTTAGCCTGCACGCCTTTCACGGCTTCAATCCCGGTGGCTCCGGCATCAATGCCGATGGTGCCGTTTTCGTGGAATACCCAGTCGAAGATGTAATCGTAGTTGCCAACGGTGCTCACCCAGCGCACCACCAGCTCGCGGCGTTCGGTGCTGACGTTGGGCTTGCCCATCTCCTGATGCTTATATTCAGGCCCGGCGTAGCGCTCGAAAATGGCGATGGCGCGCGGGATCTCCATCGGCGTACCGGTGTAATCCGGGATGGTTTCATTAAGCAACACGGCGTTGGACGGCACATCTTTGCCGCGGACCAGCGGGGAGGTCAGGGTGCCCATGCCGTAGTCGCCCGAATCGAGATAGGCTTTAAAGTACCAGCCCACATCCGGATCGCCGTAAGGGACGATCATCCCGCCCAGGGAGCCCTGATACATGACCTGGCGTTTTTTACCGTTATCGTTATACGTGACGGTCGAGATCATCGGCCCCACACGGGAGTCCAGGCTCAGGTGGAAATCCCAGTTCTGCCAGTGCACCATGTCGCCGGTAATGGTGTAGTTCTTGCCTTCCGGTTCGATGATCTCAAGCGGCTTTTTCGGCGTTTCGATGCGGTCACGACCATCATACGGACGCGGGGTCATGGGCACCGGAACAACCGCACCTTCTTCAATTTTCTGGATCTTCTTCTGTTCGAGATCAACCACCGCCACCAGATTTTCAATCGGGTGCGCCCAGTAGTTGCCGTCGCCCACATCCAGATAGCTCACCACCTTCAGCAGACGGTCTTCCTGTTTCAGGCCGTCTTTGCCGTCAAAATAGCCGACGGTCAGCGGGGTTGTGATCACGTTCTTCGTATCGCTGATGCCGCGTTTTTTCAGCACCTCAGCAAATTCCGGGCTCTCGTTGATGATCTGCTGTACGGCGGTGAAATCATCCAGCAACACCATACCGTGAGCATCTTTGACTGGCTCCCAGAGCAGGATTTTCTTCTCCTTCAGATCCACCCGGCTTTCGATGACGTGCTTGCCGTCCAGCAGGGTGATATTCGCCTGACGCGGGGCCTCCACCGGCGTGCCGTTCAGCACAAAGTCCCACACTTTGGCTTTCTCGGGCTCTGCCAGGGCAATCTGAGTGAAGCGGGTGTTTGGTTTAAAATCCTTTGAGGCTTTGACGATCGCCACGGCTTGCTTGATTTCATCAGCCGTTAATGCATTTAGCGGATGGGGGCTTTTCTCAACCTGGAACGTCTGGTCGAGGCCGGACTGGAAGACGTCGTTGATAAAGGTGTCCGAGATAAAGGCTTTGTTGTCTTTCATCACCACCGGCACCGGTAGCGCGAGGGGTTTGCCGTTAACGATGGCGGTTTTTGCGCCCGGCTTAACCTTCACGAACGCACCGTCTTTTGCAATGGTGAACATTTGTGCGTAATCATCCCACTGAACCTCTGCGCCAAAATCTGCCAGCGTTTTGTCCATTGGGACCATATGCGCCTCACTGCCGTGAGCGAAAACGGGAGATTGCCAGGCACAGCAGAGCGCAACGGCCAGAGCCAGTGCCGTTCTACGGGCAGAAAATGAAGAATTGCTTCTCATCGTAGACCTCATCTTGTTGTGTTTATTGTGTTGTGAGTCTTATCCTGACAGGCGCGTGAAAAAAGCGTTTGCCTGCATCTGCCAGGTTATTTGTCAGTCTTGCCAGGTTAGAAAAGGGCGGGGATAAATCACATCCCCGGTAAATAGCGTTGATGATCAGTAAGGTGATCTATCGAGATGTATACGTACGTCGTACCCAACCGTGTTGAACGAGTAAACATTGCCACGAACGTGGAGATAAATTTCACCGTCTTTTACGGTCGCGGTGGCTTTATCATCATTGGTGACCATAACAGGCTTAATGTCCTTAATATGAGACATAAACGCTTCGGGGCTTTTTCTCGCATCATAGAGATAAAAGTGAAACGTATCTTTGGAGAGTGAACTGGCTTCTACCCGGGTGATGTACAAATTTAATTGCTCATTAATCCTCATTTTTCCCTGCAGGTTTTCATACACGGTGAAAAAATCGCGAAAAGGGTACAATATGAAGCCCAGGAGAATGACAACCATCACCCCGACTCGCCAGTTAAAAACCCGACCGTCGCGCATAATCTATTCCTGCTCTTATCCATATTTGATCAACCGGGTCATCACCGTATGCAAAGGCGTCCTGGTATTTAGCAAATTCTACCGGATCGCTTGTTCCAGCAAGGATCTGCGCAGCACCTGCGCCCCGAAGTAACACACCATCAGGGATGCCCGCTGCCGCGCCCACGGCACCGAAATGGAAATTTCCAAAGTTGGCATACTGCGCACGGCCTTGCTTAAAATCCCATGGACCATGGTTTCTCACCATTTGATAAAACCACACGTAAGTCATCAATGAGGCCCCGCCATGAAATCGGGCTATTACCATATGGCTTACAACATCAACCCCTGGCGGTCAAAAAGAGGAGATATCGTACGGCGTGGAATATAAAGGAGTACGCATAATTAACGCTCTGCCCAGCTATCTGCGAAACGCAAATTACCGTCGCAATACGTCCAGGTAATCTTGTCGTAGCGTAGCTCCACAACTTCAAGATGATTGTGTTTTTCTTTCGTTTGATCCTTTGTGTCATGCATTAAGGGCGTAACGGAAACGACGCGAATATTATCGAGATGCATATTGTAATATTCCACTTCCTGTCCGGCATCGTTTATGCGGTACCATTCGGAGGTTATGTGTAAAGCCAGTAACTTCTATGCTCCCTTCACGTTCATGAACATCTACCGAGCCGGTGATTTTTGCACCGCCGTCGTCAGTTAAGAAAAGATATACAGGAATTGCCATAGTCTACTCATCATCCATGTAATTTAGTTGGGGGAAAATTCCCGTAAGGGATAATAACCATGATAATTATATGGTCAATTTTCTTAATGTTTCTGGATGTAAATTAGCCAGACTATGCGGACTGGATGATGTGTTACCCAAAGCCATCCAGTCCGTGTTTTCCCATCTTTTTTTAGTGTGATTAACTGATTAATAAACCCACACGGGTAACAGCCTTAAAAATCACCCTGCTGGCGAGCCACCAGCGTCAGAATGGAGTAGAGCGCCACCGCCTGCTGGTGTTGATTGAAAATCTCAACCGCCCATTCGACCACGCCGGTGGGTTTTTCATCCGCCGTACGTTGTTTCTTCAGGGTTTTACGTTTGCAGGTCAGGCGCACCTGAATGGTATCGCCCGGTTTCACCGGCTCGATAAAGCGCAGGTTTTCCATGCCGTAGTTGGCGATCACCGGCCCCACGCCCGCATCAACAAACAGCCCGGCGGCGGCAGAGATCAGGAAGTAACCGTGTACCACCCGCTCGCCAAAGATCGACTCCGCTGCGCCAATCTTGTCCATGTGGGCATAGAAATGATCCCCGCTCAGGCAGGCAAAGTTAACGATATCGGCTTCCGTCAGGGTACGACGCGGCGTCAGAAGACTGTCGCCCGGCTGCAATTCCTCGAAGTATTTGCGGAACGGATGAACGCGATCTTCCTGCACCGTCGCGCCACGTACCCACTGTTTGCCGATGGCGGCCAGCATGGTGGGGCTGCCCTGAATGGCGGTGCGCTGCATATAGTGTTTGACCGCACGCAGGCCACCCAGCTCCTCGCCGCCACCCGCACGTCCCGGACCGCCGTGCACCAGTTGAGGAAGCGGAGAACCGTGCCCGGTAGACTCTTTTGCTGATTCCTCGTTGAGGATCTGAATGCGCCCGTGCGCCCGCGCTGCGCCAGAAATAAACTGGCGGGCGAGTGCGGGATCCGCCGTGACCAGCGTCCCGGCCAGGCTACCGCCGCCCGCACGGGCAAGTTGCATCGCGTGGTCTGTATGGCGATACGGCATCAGGGTGGCCACCGGGCCGAACGCTTCGGTGGCGTGCACCGCCGGGGTCTCATCCGGCTGCGGGCAAAAGAGCAGGGTTGGCGGGTAAAACGCCCCGGCGGCCTGCAGATCGGCTTTTCCGCCCAGGCGAACCTGGCAGCCTGCGGCCACAAGCTGATCCACTTTCTCCTGCACGTCCGCACGCTGTTCGCTGTTGACCAGCGAACCCATTTTTACGCCTTCCTGCGCCGGGTCGCCCACCACCACCTTTTCCAGCCGGGCGATCAGCGCCTGACTTACCGCGTCAATCTGGTGTTGCGGCACGATAATGCGGCGGATGGCGGTACATTTCTGTCCGGCCTTGGCGGTCATCTCACGTACCACTTCACGAATGAACAGGGCGAATTCGGGCTGTTCCGGCGTCACGTCTTCCCCCAGTACGCAGCAGTTCAGGGAGTCGGCTTCCATGGTGAAGGGAATGGCATTTGCCACAATATTCGGGTGAACGCGCAGCTGCTGACCGGTACTGGCGGAGCCGGTGAAGGTCACCACATCCTGGCTGTCGAGATGGTCCAGCAGATCGCCCGCGCCGCCGCAGATCAGACTGATGGCACCGTCCGGCACCAGGCCACTCTCCACAATCGCTTTCACCATCGCCTGCGTCACCTGTGCGGTGGCGGTGGCCGGTTTGATGATCGCCGGCATCCCGGCAAGCCATGTGGGGGCGAGTTTCTCCAGCATGCCCCAGCAGGGGAAGTTGAAGGCGTTAATATGTACCGCCACGCCCGCTTTCGATGTCAGCACATGGCGTGCCGCAAAGCCGCCTTCTTTCGACAGTGGGATCAGTTCATCCTCGGGCCACAGCGTGTCATCCGGTAATTCACGGCTCCCCAGACTGGCATAGGTGAACAGCGTGCCAATCCCACCTTCAATATCGACCCAACTGTCGGCCTTTGTCGCTCCGGTCTGGGCTGAGAGAGCATAAAACGTCTCTTTCAGGCTGAGCAGGTGCTTCGCCACCGCTTTCAGCATCGCCGCGCGTTCGATAAAGGTCATGGCGTGGAGGGCTTCACCGCCATGCGTAATGGCATAGCGACGTGCCGCCGCCATGTCCAGCCCTTCGCTGGTCACGCTCCAGAGCGCTTCACCGCTGATGGCGTGATGAATAGTACGTTCGCGGCCCCGGCCAGATTGCCAGACACCGGACAAGAAACTGGCTAACTGCTGCATCTCTTATCTCCACATGTTTCGTTATTTCACTATCAATAGTTTGATCATGAATCATAAAAATCAAGCTGAGTTTTAATGAATTGTTAACAATGTGATCTCAAGGGAAGATGTGTGGCGGTTGTAGCCCTGGTGTGGCGGCCTTTGCGCAAAAGCCCTGCGAGCGACATCACAAAATCAGGAAACATTTCTTGGGGGTGTATTTAACCTTTGTGTAACTTTTAAAAAACAAAGTGATTCACAATTACGCTTTAAGTTGCAAACTAACGAATCATAAAGGTGATGACGTGACGCAAGAACAACGCTTTGAGCAGCGCATAGCGCAGGAGATGGCGATTGAGCCCCAGGACTGGATGCCGGAAGCCTATCGCAAGACGTTGATCCGCCAGATTGGTCAGCACGCCCACTCTGAAATTGTCGGCATGCTGCCGGAAGGGAACTGGATCACCCGCGCCCCGACGCTACGCCGCAAAGCGATCCTGCTGGCGAAAGTGCAGGACGAAGCCGGGCACGGGCTGTATCTCTACAGCGCGGCTGAAACGCTGGGCTGCGCGCGGGAAGACATCTACCAGAAAATGCTCGACGGCAAGATGAAATACTCCTCCATCTTTAACTATCCGACGCTGAGCTGGGCCGATATCGGTGTGATCGGCTGGCTGGTGGACGGTGCCGCCATCGTCAATCAGGTGGCGCTGTGCCGGACCTCTTACGGGCCGTACGCCCGCGCGATGGTGAAAATCTGTAAAGAAGAGAGTTTCCACCAGCGTCAGGGGTTTGAAGCCTGCATGGCGCTGGCGCAGGGAAGCGACGCCCAGCGGCAGATGCTGCAGGACGCCATCAACCGTTTCTGGTGGCCCGCCCTGATGATGTTCGGGCCAAACGACGACAACTCGCCGAACAGCGCCCGCAGCCTGGCCTGGAAAATTAAACGCTTTGGTAATGACGAACTGCGTCAGCGCTTCGTCGACAACACCATCCCGCAGGTGGAGATGCTGGGGATGACGGTACCCGATCCAGACCTGCGCTTTGATGAGGAAACCGGCCACTACCGCTTCGGTGAGATTGACTGGCAGGAGTTTGACGAGGTGATCAACGGACGCGGGATCTGCAACCACGAACGCCTGGCCGCTAAGCGCAAAGCCTGGGAAGAGGGGGCGTGGGTGCGTGAAGCCGCACTGGCGCATGCAGAAAAACAACGCGCCCGTCAGGCCGCATAAGAGGAAATCACGATGAGCAATGTCTACTGGCCGCTGTACGAAGTGTTCGTACGCAGCAAACAAGGGTTATCCCACCGCCATGTTGGCAGTCTGCATGCCGCTGACGATCGCATGGCGCTGGAAAACGCGCGGGATGCCTATACCCGCCGCAGCGAAGGCTGCTCGATCTGGGTGGTGAAGGCGAGCGAGATCGTTGCCTCTCAGCCGGAAGAGAGCGGCGAGTTCTTCGACCCGGCGGAAAGCAAGGTCTATCGCCACCCCACGTTTTACACCATCCCTGATGGCATCGAGCATATGTGAGGTCAGGGATGAAAACAGTATCTGCATACGCCCTGCGTCTGGGCGACAACGGTCTGGTGCTCTCGCAGCGCCTCGGAGCCTGGTGCGGACACGCGCCGGAGCTGGAAATCGACCTTGCGCTCGCCAACATTGGTCTCGATCTGCTGGGGCAGGCGCGCAACTTCCTCGCCTGCGCGGCAGAGCGGGAAGGTCAGGGCGATGAAGACACCCTGGCCTTCGGCCGCGATGAGCGTCAGTTCCACAATTTACTGCTGGTGGAACAGCCGAACGGCAACTTCGCCGACACGATTGCCCGCCAGTACCTGATGGACGCGTGGAATGTTGCCCTCTACGAGCGGCTGATCCACAGCAGCGACAGTCAGCTTGCCGCCATCGCCACCAAGGCGATTAAAGAGGCGCGTTATCACCTGCGCTTTAGCCGCGGCTGGCTGGTGCGCCTGGGAGACGGCAGTGAAACCTCGTCGCAAAAAATGCAGCAGGCCATCGACAACCTGTGGCGCTTTACGGCCGAGTTGTTCGAGGCGGATGACGTTGAGCTTGAGCTGATTGAGTCCGGCGTTGCGGTTGATCCGCGCACCCTGCGCCAGCCGTGGGAAAACGAAGTGTTTGCCGGACTGCAGGAAGCCTCCCTGCGCGTACCCGATGAGACGGCCTATCGCACCGGCGGAAAACGCGGGCTGCATACCGAGCATCTGGGACCGATGCTGGCAGAGATGCAGTATCTCCAGCGCGCGTATCCCGGTCAGCAGTGGTAAAGGAGAACGCCATGCAACGTCTTGTCGACATCGCCCCCCCGCAGGTTCCGCACATCTGGTCGTTGCTCAGCCAGATCCCGGACCCGGAAGTGCCGGTGCTCACCATCACCGATTTAGGTATGGTGCGCAGCGTCACCGCGCAGGGCGAGGGCTGGGTGATCGGCTTTACCCCAACCTATTCAGGCTGCCCGGCGACGGAACACCTGCTTGGCGCTATCCGCGACACCCTGACGGCACACGGGTATACGCCGGTGCACATCGTGCTGCAGCTTGAACCCGCCTGGACCACCGACTGGATGACCGACGATGCGCGTGAACGTCTGCGCGCGTATGGCATCAGCCCACCCGTGGGGCACAGCTGTCATGCCCACGTTCCCGCTGAGGTGAGCTGCCCGCGCTGCGCCAGTACCAACACCTCGCTTATCAGTGAATTTGGTTCAACGGCCTGTAAGGCGCTTTACCGCTGCAATAGCTGCCGCGAGCCCTTCGACTATTTCAAATGTATTTGAGGTTGCCATGACAACGTTTCATTCATTAACAGTGGCAAAAGTAGAACCCGAAACCCGCGACGCGGTGACCATTACCTTCGCGGTTCCGCAGGCGTTGCAGGAGGCGTACCGCTTTCGTCCCGGCCAACACCTGACCCTGAAAACCAGACTGGGTGCAGACGAACTGCGCCGCTGTTACTCCATCTGCCGGAGTAGCGCGCCGGGGGAGATCAGCGTCGCGGTTAAAGCCATTGAAGGCGGGCGTTTCTCTCGTTACGCCCGGGATGAGATCAAACCGGGCATGACGCTGGAGGTGATGGTTCCCCAGGGGCATTTTGGCTATCAGCCGCAGCCTGAGCGGGAAGGTCACTATCTGGCGATTGCCGCAGGCTCCTGCATCACCCCGATGCTGGCGATTTTATCCGCCACGCTGGCCGCCGAACCGAACAGCCACTTCACCCTGATCTACGGCAACCGCAGCAGCCAGAGCATGATGTTCCGTCAGGCGCTGGCAGACCTGAAGGATAAATACCCGCAGCGGCTGCAGCTGGTTGCCATCTTCAGCCAGGAGCGGCTGGACAGCGACCTGCTTTACGGCCGTATCGACGGTGAAAAGCTGCAGGCGCTGGCAAAAACGCTGATCAACTTCCGCCAGTACGACGAGGCCTTTATCTGTGGCCCGGCGGCGATGATGGACGAGGCCGAAACCACTTTAAAAGCGCTGGGGATGGCCGAAAAATCCCTTCACCTTGAGCGGTTCAATACGCCGGGCACGGCCGTTAAACGCGCGGTGAGCGTGCAGGCGGAAGGCCAGAAGGTGATCGTGCGTCAGGACGGACGTGACCGCGAGATCGTCCTGACGGCGGACGACGACAGCATTCTGGATGCCGCCCTGCGTCAGGGGGCGGATCTGCCGTATGCCTGCAAGGGGGGCGTCTGCGCCACCTGTAAATGCAAAGTGCTGCGCGGCCAGGTGGACATGGCGACCAACTACAGCCTCGAGCCGGACGAACTGGCTGCCGGGTATGTGCTGAGCTGTCAGGCGCTGCCGCTAACCGCCGACGTGGTGGTCGACTTCGACGCAAAGGGGATGGCATGAGCGAACTCCTCGTTACCCGTCATGGCCGTGTGCTGCAGTTGACGCTCAACCGTCCGGCGGCACGCAACGCCCTCAACAATGCACTGCTGACGCAGCTTGCCGAACAACTGGAGGCCGCAGCCTGCGACAACAGTATTTCTGCCTGCGTGATTTACGGCAGCGAGCGCTGCTTTGCGGCCGGGGCCGATCTCAACGAAATGGCAGAAAAAGATCTGCCCGCCACCCTGAACGATAGTCGTCCTCAGCTGTGGAAGCGGATAGACGCCTTCAATAAACCGCTGATTGCCGCCGTGAACGGTTTTGCACTCGGGGCTGGCTGCGAGCTGGCCCTGTTGTGCGACGTGGTGATTGCCGGTGACAACGCCCGCTTCGGTCTGCCGGAAATCACGCTTGGGATCATGCCCGGTGCGGGCGGCACGCAGCGCCTGATCCGCTGCGTGGGTAAATCGCTCGCCAGCAGAATGGTGCTGACCGGGGAAAGTATTACGGCGCAGCAGGCTCAGCGAGCCGGTCTGGTTAGCGACGTTTTCCCGGCTTCGCTGACGCTGGAATACGCCCTGAAACAGGCGGCACTGATGGCGCGCCACTCGCCGCTGGCGCTACAGGCGGCTAAACAGGCGCTGCGCCAGTCGCAGGAGGTGCCGCTGCAGGCGGGTCTGGCCCAGGAGCGTCAACTGTTCACGCTGCTCTCGGCCACGGAAGACAGGCGAGAAGGCATCGACGCCTTCTTACAGAAACGTACTCCCGACTTTAAAGGACGCTAATTGTGGAATTTATTCTCAGTCATGTAGAGCAAGGCGTAATGACCCTGACGCTGAACCGTCCGGAGCGTCTGAACAGCTTTAACGATGTGATGCACCAGCAGCTTTCAGAGTGCCTGAAGCAGGCCGAGCGCGATGACACTATCCGCTGTCTGCTGATCACCGGCGCAGGGCGCGGCTTCTGTGCCGGGCAGGATCTGAACGACCGTAACGTCGACCCGAACGGTCCGGCGCCGGATCTGGGGATGTCCGTCGAGACCTTTTATAACCCACTGGTGCGTCGTCTGGCAGCGCTGCCAAAACCGGTGATTTGCGCGGTCAACGGCGTGGCGGCCGGAGCGGGGGCCACGCTGGCGCTGGGGTGCGACATGGTGATTGCCGCGCGCTCCGCCACCTTTGTAATGGCCTTCAGCAAGCTGGGGTTAGTCCCGGACTGCGGCGGGACCTGGTTCCTGCCGCGCGTGGCCGGACGTGCCCGCGCCATGGGGTTGGCGCTGCTTGGCGACAAACTGAGCGCCGAACAGGCGCACGCCTGGGGAATGATCTGGCAGGTGGTGGATGACGACCAGCTCTCCAGTACGGCGCAGCAGCTGGCGCTGCACTTTGCCTCGCAGCCCACCTTTGGGCTGGGGCTGATCAAGCAGGCGATCAACGCCGCTGAAACCAACACCCTGGACGCACAGCTTGACCTGGAGCGCGACTATCAACGGCTGGCCGGGCGCAGCGACGATTACCGTGAGGGCGTGAGCGCCTTCCTGGCGAAACGCACGCCCAATTTTACGGGGAAGTAAGATGCTGAACATTCGTACTGTCGCCGTCATTGGAAGCGGCACGATGGGCGCTGGAATAGCCGAAGTCGCGGCAAGCCATGGGCATCAGGTGCTGATGTACGACATTGCCTCAGAGGCCATTTCCCGCGCCATTGACGGCATTCGCCAGCGCCTGGCCTCCCGGGTGACGCGGGGCAAACTCACTGAGGAGGCCTGTGGGCAGATCCTCGCCCGGCTGACCCCGGTCACGGATATCAGTGCGCTCACCGCGGCGGACCTGGTGATAGAAGCCGCCTCCGAGCGCCTTGAGGTGAAAAAAGCGCTGTTTGCCGAACTGGCTGAGATCTGCCCACCGCAAACCCTGCTTACCAGCAACACGTCTTCTATCTCGATCACCGCGATTGCGGCGGATATCCGTCATCCCGAGCGGGTGGCAGGTCTGCATTTCTTTAACCCGGCCCCGGTGATGAAGCTGGTGGAGGTGGTCAGCGGGCTGGCGACCTCGCCGGAAGTGGCCGACGCGCTGTGTGCGCTGGCGCTGAACTGGGGGAAACAGCCGGTGCGCTGCCAGTCAACGCCGGGCTTCATCGTGAACCGCGTGGCGCGCCCGTTCTATTCCGAAGCCTGGCGCGCGCTGGAAGAACAGGTTGCAGCCCCTGAAGTGATTGATGCGGCCCTGCGCGAGGGCGGTGGTTTCCCGATGGGGCCGCTGGAACTGACCGATCTGATTGGGCAGGACGTGAACTTCGCCGTGACCTGTTCGGTGTTTAACGCGTTCTGGCAGGAGCGGCGTTTTCTGCCTTCACTGGTGCAGCAGGAGCTGGTACTGGCGGGACGGCTGGGCAAAAAAAGCGGGAAGGGCGTTTACGACTGGCGCGGCGAATCGCCACCGGTGCCATGGCTTGAAACGATCAACGACAGCTTTAGCCCAATGCGGGTTGAACGAAAACGTGACGGTGTCACGGAAATCGATGAGGTGTTGCTGATTGAAACGCAGGGCGAAACCGCTCAGGCGCTGGCGCTGCGCCTCAACTGCCCGGTGGTGGTGGTTGATCGTATTGAGCGCGACGTGGCGGTGATTGCGTCGGCAGCCAGCAACCCGCATACCGCGACGCAAAAAGTCATCCGCTACCTGCAACAGCAGGGAAAGCGGGTGGTGCAGATTGCCGATTACCCTGGCCTGCTGGTCTGGCGCACGGTGGCGATGATTGCCAACGAAGCGCTGGATGCGCTTCAGAAAGGGGTCGCCAGCGAAAAAGATATCGATACCGCCATGCGTCTGGGCGTGAACTACCCGTCCGGGCCGATTGCCTGGGGCGAGCGGCTGGGCTGGCAACGTCTGTTAACGCTGCTGGAAAACCTGCAGCGTCACTACGGCGAAGAACGTTATCGCCCCTGTTCACTGCTGCGCCAGCGTGCGCTTCTGGAGAGTAGCTATGAGTCATAACGCCTGGCATAACGCCCGCGCCATGTACGAACAGGATGCCTGCGCGCAGGCAATGGGGATGGACATTATCGACATGGACGAGGGTTACGCAGTGGTGACCATGACCATCACCCCGCAGATGCTTAACGGCCACAAAACCTGCCACGGTGGACAGCTCTTCTCGCTGGCCGACACCGCGTTTGCCTACGCCTGCAACAGCCAGGGGCTGGCGGCGGTGGCCTCTGGCTGCACAATCGATTTCCTTCGTCCGGGCTTTGTCGGAGACAAGCTGACCGCCACCGCGCGGGTAAAGCATCAGGGCAAACTGACCGGCGTGTATGACATCGAAATTCAGAACCAACAACAGAAAACCGTCGCTCTCTTTCGCGGAAAATCCCACCGCATCGGCGGCAATGTGACAGGAGAAGCCTGATGCGTGACGCATTTATTTGTGATGGGGTGCGAACCCCGGTGGGGCGGTACGGCGGGGCGTTATCCGCCGTACGCGCGGACGATCTGGGCGCCATACCGCTGCGAGCCTTGCTGGAGCGCTATCCGCAACTCGACCCGGAGCGGATTGATGATGTGATCTTCGGCTGCGCCAACCAGGCGGGGGAAGACAACCGCAACGTGGCGCGTATGGCGTCGCTGCTGGCCGGGCTGCCGAACACCGTCTCCGGCACGACGATCAATCGCCTGTGCGGCTCGGGGCTGGATGCGATTGGCTTTGCTGCACGCGCCATAAAATCCGGTGATGGCGATCTGCTGATTGCCGGTGGCGTCGAGTCGATGTCCCGCGCGCCGTTTGTGATGGCGAAAGCCACCGCGGCGTTTCAGCGCCAGGCGGAGATCTTCGATACCACCCTTGGCTGGCGATTTGTGAATCCGCTCATGCATCAGACGTTCGGAACTGACAGCATGCCGGAAACGGCAGAGAATGTAGCTGAATTGTTAAATATCAGCCGTGCCGATCAGGATGCGTTCGCGCTGCGCAGCCAGCAACGTACCGCCCTGGCGCAGCAAAACGGCATTCTGGCGCAGGAGATCGTGCCGGTGCTGGTGCCGGGGAAAAAAGGGGCCGTCACGGAGGTCTCTGTTGATGAGCACCCGCGCGCCGACACCACGCTGGCGCAACTTGCCGCCCTGAAAGCGCCGTTTCGCAAAAATGGCGTCGTTACCGCAGGTAACGCCTCTGGGGTGAACGATGGCGCCGCTGCACTGATTATCGCCAGCGAGCAGATGGCGCTTTCACAGGGGCTTGTGCCGCGCACGCGGATTGTGGCCATGGCCACCGCAGGCGTGGAGCCACGTCTGATGGGGCTAGGGCCGGTGCCCGCCACCCGCAAAGTGCTGGAGCGAGCGGGGCTCAGCATCAACGAGATGGATGTGATTGAGCTGAACGAAGCCTTCGCCTCGCAGGCGCTGGGTGTGCTGCGTCAGCTGGGGTTGCCGGACGATGCCGCACACGTCAATCCGAACGGAGGGGCCATTGCGTTAGGCCATCCGCTGGGAATGAGCGGTGCCAGGCTGGCGCTGGCCGCGAGCAATGAATTGCATCGACGCCACGGGCGCTACGCGCTGTGTACGATGTGCATCGGTGTGGGTCAGGGCATTGCCATGATCCTTGAGCGTGTTTGAGCGAACAATAATGTGAGTACCCTGCGATGATAAATACAACAAAGCTTGATCCGATCGAAACCGCGTCCATTGATGAATTACAGGCGTTGCAGACCCAACGTCTGAAATGGACGCTGAACCACGCCTATAACAACGTGCCGATGTACAAACGTAAGTTTGATGCCGCGGGCGTTCACCCTGACGATTTCCACGAGCTGGCCGATATCCGCAAATTCCCGTGTACCACCAAGCAGGATCTGCGCGATAACTATCCGTTCGATACCTTCGCCGTACCGATGGAGCAGGTGGTGCGTATTCATGCCTCCTCCGGCACGACCGGGAAACCGACCGTTGTCGGCTACACTCAGGGCGACATCGACAACTGGGCCAACCTGGTGGCCCGCTCCCTGCGTGCCGCCGGGGGCAGCGCGAAGGACAAAATACATGTGGCCTATGGTTATGGCCTGTTTACCGGCGGGCTGGGCGCCCACTACGGTGCCGAGCGTTTAGGGGCCACGGTGATCCCGATGTCCGGCGGCCAGACCGAGAAGCAGGCGCAGCTGATCCGCGATTTTAAGCCGGATATGATCATGGTGACGCCCTCCTACTGCCTCAACCTGATTGAAGAGCTGGAGCGCCAGATGGGCGGCGATGCCAGCGCCTGCTCCCTGCGCGTGGGTGTGTTCGGTGCCGAGCCGTGGACCCAAGCGATGCGTCATGAGATCGAAAAACGGTTAGGCATTACCGCGCTGGATATCTACGGCCTCTCGGAAGTGATGGGGCCGGGCGTGGCGATGGAGTGTATCGAAACCGCCGACGGCCCGACCATCTGGGAAGATCATTTCTACCCGGAGATCGTCAACCCGAACGACGGCACCCCGCTTAATGACGGCGAGCAGGGCGAACTGCTGTTCACCACGCTGACCAAAGAGGCGCTGCCGGTGATCCGCTATCGCACCCGGGACCTGACCCGTCTGCTGCCGGGGACCGCCCGCACCATGCGCCGCATGGACAGGATCAGCGGTCGCAGTGATGACATGCTCATCATCCGCGGGGTCAACGTCTTCCCGTCGCAGCTGGAAGAGGAGATTGTGAAGTTTGAGCATCTCTCTCCGCATTACCAGCTGGAGGTGAATCGTCGGGGGCATCTTGATTCACTTTCTGTAAAAGTAGAGCTGAAAGAGAGCAGTCTCTCGCTGACCCACGAACAGCGCTGTCAGGTCTGCCATCAGCTGCGTCATCGCATTAAATCGATGGTCGGGATTTCAACGGACGTCATGATCGTTAACTGCGGCAGCATCCCGCGCTCGGAGGGGAAAGCCTGCCGGGTGTTTGACCTGCGTAAAGTGGCGGCCAACGGTTGAATTATCCTCATTCTGCGTT